>JANOVW010000572.1:0-5036 GCA_031417575.1 Rhodoferax sp.
TGCCGAAGGTGTGGCGAAATTCATCATCGCGCATCTCGGGTTGCGCAAAGCCGCGATTCACGTGGTGAAATAGTTTTTCTCGATGCTTAAAATTCTTTATTTCGCGGGCCTTCGCGAATCATTCGGAACGGCAGGCGAATCGATGCCCTTGCCGACGCCCGCGACGGTTGCAGAATTGATCAACACCTTGCGCGCGCGTGGCGATACGTGGGCCAATGCACTCGACACGGGAAAGCGCTGGCGCGTGGCCGTCAACCAGGAGATGGCGTCTTTGGATTCATCCCTGAAATCCGGCGATGAAGTCGCCATTTTTCCACCCGTAACCGGGGGATAATCCGCTTCTTTTCCCTGCAACGGGAGAAGATCGAGGTGAGGGCGATGCCGACCATACGCGTACAAACCGAAGACTTCGACATTTCCACCGAAACCGCCGCACTCCGCGCCGGCAATGCCAAAATCGGTGCCATCGCGGCCTTCACCGGTGTCGTGCGTGATGTCAACGACGGCGGCGGCGTCAGCACACTCAGTCTTGAACACTACCCCGGCATGACTGAAAAATCCATCGAACACATGATTGACCAGGCACATGCCCGTTTTGATATTTTGGGCGCCCGCGTGGTGCACCGCATTGGGCTGCTTGAGCCTTTGGATCAAATCGTTTTGGTGGCCGTGACATCAGCTCACCGGGGAGAAAGTTTCAAGGCCTGCGAGTTCCTGATGGATTACCTCAAGACACAAGCACCCTTCTGGAAGAAAGAAACCACAGCAGCGGGCGCACAGTGGGTGGATGCCCGGGTGAGTGATGATGCGGCGCTGGCCCGATGGGGGATTAAGGCTTCGAATTGAGACGGATTGATGGGTCGCGACAGTACTGCGATCGCATCGGTCGGTTCAGTTGAGGTACTGCGGTCGGGTATTGTTGTCGGGCATACCAGCGGCAGCCTCAGGGGTGGCACCTGAGGGCGTCGTTTCGCCCCAGCGTGAATCATTGAAAGCCTTGTCCATCAGGTGCACCAGCCCATGCATCATTTTTTGGTCCAATTCCATCTTGATTTCGCGTTTCTGGGTCGGATCGGCCAATGTGGCAGTCAGTTGAAGCCGCGCACTGAAATTGGCCAGCGGCGTAATCTGTACTTCAACGACCAGTAGCGGCACCTCAGCAGGCAGGCCTGTTTCGGGCGCTTTGTAGGGTGTTTTGAAATCGGCCTGTTGCAAGGCGCGTTCCTTTTTGAATTCGCTCAGCATTTCGCGAACCTTGGGGTCGTTGGCCGTCATGCCCACATCAGCCTCAGGTTGTGCGGCCAGGCTTTTCTGCAACTGCTCGCTTTCAACCCGGCGCAAAATCGGAAGCAAACCCAGCGTAAGCCTGCGTGTCAGCCACAGGCGCAACTCGGTGCCAGCGCTGGTGTTGATGCGGGCCAGTACCCGGTCTTGGTCGGCCTGATACTGAATATTCAGTTGATGAATCTGCATCAGACCATTTTAGGAGGCTTCCAGCGTGCAGCCAAAAACAGCACCAGCAGTGACAAACTGGTCAACCATGCGGACAGACCCGGCGCCTTGAAGGCGACCAGTGCATAACCACTGACCACCGGACCGATCGCACCGCCCAGCGTGTAGCCGGTGATCATTGCGGCAGTTCCGGCGGCGGTATTTTGCCCGGTGAACTGGTGTGCCACGCGAATCATCGTTAGGGTGTAAAGGGCACCCCCCACGCCGCCCCAGACAAAAGCACAGGCCCACAGTACCCACGGCGCGGTGTCGCTGAAAGCAACGCCCAGGCTGCCGGCCATCAACAGGGTTGCGGCCATTCCGAATACCCGTGCGGGCGGAGCGTGATCGGCCATTATTCCAGCCGGGTATTGGCATACAAAGCTGCCAATACCCAATGCACCAACCACGCTGGCAGCTGCTGCCATCGACATCCCCAGCGCTGCGCCGTGCGCTGCGCTGATGCTGCCCAAACCCGCCTCAAACACGCCGCCGACAAAGGCGATCAGTGCCAGTCCGGGCACTAGGGCAAGGGCTTGCCAGGTGGAAAGCGCGGATCCATCCTCTGTGGGGTTGGATCCGGTTGGCGTTTTTGGCAATGGCGGCAGGTTGATGATCAACACAAGCGCAGCCGCTTGCACGCCACACACCGCATACAAAGTCTGTTGGCCATCTATCCCGAACACGGCTGGAACAAAGGGCCCGACAGCAAGCGCGCCGCCCAGCAGCGTCTGATACAAGCCAGTGATGCGGCCACGCCGGTCTGCCGGCGAATACCGGGCAATCAGCGCTTCGGTCGCGTTCCATACGGCAGCGCCGCCCAATCCTCCGACCACAGCGGCAACGCACCAGATCAGCAAAGAAGAGGTGCTGGCATAACCCAGGCCAGCCACAAACCAGAAAACCGCACCCACACGGTAAACCTGTACTTCGCCAAATCGGGCGCACAAGGCCGGCAAAAAGGGCATCAGCACGCCAATGCAGGCAAACCCGATCATGGCAAAAGCACCAATAACCAGCGTGCTGTATCCGCGTTGCTGCAAGGTGACCGCAATCACGGGTGCATACATGGCAAATGACGTCACGAGCAAGCTGGTGGCCAGTGCGATGCGAACAACGGGGTGATAAAAAAAAGGGGCGGGCTGAGCCATAGGGAATGCGACCTATTTTGACGTGGATCAAGCAGCGGAAACTCCAAGCCTTGAAATCTTGCGTGGTTCACCCAAAATGGGCCGCATGAGAACAGACAAATTAACCACCAAATTCCAGGAAGCCCTGGGCGATGCCCAGTCGCTCGCCTTGGGGCAAGACCATGCCTTCATTGAGCCCGCCCACGTGCTGGCGGCCATGCTGCGCCAGGAAGACGGGCCCAAGGCCTTGCTTCAACGCGCAGGCGTGAATGTGCCGGGCCTGCTGGCCGCATCAGAGGCCGCCATGAAAAAGCTGCCTGAAGTACATGGGCAAGACCAAGTGCAGGTAGGGCGCGACATGGTCAGCTTGCTGCAAGGCGCTGAAAAAGAATCCATCAAACGCGGTGACCAATTCATTGCCGGTGAACTCTTTTTGCTGGCACTGACGGACAGCAAGCAAGACATTGCCAAGGCTGCCCGAGATAACGGCCTGACGCGCAAATCACTCGAAGCCGCCATCAACGCCGTGCGCGGTGGTGAAAACGTCAACAGCGCCGACGCGGAAGACCAGCGCGAATCGCTTAAAAAATACTGCATTGATTTGACCGAACGGGCCCGCATGGGCAAGCTGGATCCGGTGATTGGCCGCGACGACGAAATCCGCCGCGCCATTCAGGTGCTGCAGCGCCGCACCAAAAACAACCCGGTGCTGATTGGCGAGCCGGGCGTGGGCAAAACCGCAATTGTCGAAGGCCTGGCCCAGCGAATCGTAGCCGGGGAAGTGCCTGAGTCGCTCAAGGGAAAACGTGTTTTGTCGCTGGATATGGCCGCATTGCTGGCGGGTGCCAAATTCAGGGGCGAGTTCGAAGAGCGCCTGAAAAACGTGCTCAAAGACCTGGCCAAGGACGAAGGCCAAACCATTGTGTTCATCGACGAACTGCACACCATGGTGGGCGCGGGCAAAGCCGAAGGCGCGATGGACGCCGGCAACATGCTCAAGCCTGCGTTGGCGCGCGGCGAACTGCACTGTGTCGGTGCCACTACGCTGGACGAATACCGCAAATACATCGAAAAAGACGCTGCGCTGGAGCGGCGTTTTCAGAAAATAATTGTTGGTGAACCGACTGTCGAGGCCACCATTGCCATCCTGCGCGGTCTGCAAGCGCGGTATGAAACCCACCACGGCGTGCAAATCACCGACCCGGCCATTGTGGCCGCTGCAGAGCTGAGCCACCGCTACATCACCGACCGGTTTTTGCCAGACAAGGCGATTGATTTGATCGACGAAGCAGCCAGCAAAATCAAGATTGAGCTCGATTCCATACCGGAGGTGATTGACAAGTTAGACCGCCGCCTGATCCAGTTGCAAATTGAACGAGAGGCCGTCAAGCGCGAAAAAGACGAAGCCTCGCAAAAACGCTTTGAACTGATCAATGACGAGATCCAGAATCTGCAAAAAGAAATCGCCGATCTGGATGAAATCTGGAAGGCCGAAAAAGCCCAGGCGCAAGGCAGCAAAACCATCATGGAAGAGATAGAAAAAGTCCGCTTCCAGATTGAAGACCTCTCGCGCAAGGGCGATTTCAACAAGGCCGGCGAACTGCAATATGGAAAATTGCCAGGCTTGGAAAAACAGCTCAAGGAAGCGCAAGCGGCCGAATCGGGCAAAGCCAAAAACGCCAAAGCGGGTGGTCGGCCGCAATTGCTGCGCACCATGGTGGGGGCCGAAGAAATTGCCGAAGTGGTGAGCCGTGCCACCGGCATTCCTGTGGCCAAAATGCTGCAAGGCGAACGCGACAAATTGTTGCAAATGGCCGACAAACTGCACCAGCGCGTGGTAGGACAAAACGAGGCGATTGAAGCTGTATCGAACGCCATCATGCGCGCACGTGCGGGTTTGTCTGATCCGAACCGCCCCACGGGTTCCTTCCTCTTCCTGGGCCCCACGGGGGTGGGCAAAACCGAATTGTGCAAAGCCCTGGCTGGTTTCCTGTTTGATTCAGAGGACCATCTGGTTCGCATCGACATGAGCGAGTTCATGGAAAAACATTCCGTAGCCCGCCTGATTGGTGCGCCCCCTGGCTATGTAGGCTACGAGGAGGGCGGTTACCTCACCGAAGCCGTGCGCCGCAAGCCCTATAGCGTGTTGCTGCTGGACGAGGTAGAAAAAGCCCACCCGGATGTCTTCAATGTGCTGCTTCAGGTGCTGGATGATGGCCGACTGACCGATGGCCAAGGCCGCACGGTCGATTTCAAAAACACTGTGATCGTGATGACCAGCAACATCGGTAGCCAGATGATTCAGGCCATGGTGGGCAAGCCCTACGAGGATGTGAAAGATGCGGTGATGGACGAACTGAAGAACCACTTCCGCCCCGAATTTTTGAACCGCATTGATGAAACCGTCGTCTTCCA
>JANOVW010000573.1:0-2172 GCA_031417575.1 Rhodoferax sp.
GGCGTTCGACCGGGCCACTACAATCGTGACCGGGTCCTGCAGGTAGCTGGACGCCAGGCGCTTGATCGCTGGCGAGAAGGTGGCCGAAAACAGCAGCGTGATGCGTTGCTTGGGCAAATAACTCAAGATGCGCTGCAAATCGGGCAAAAAGCCGATGTCGAGCATGCGGTCGGCTTCATCCAGCACCACGTATTCGACCTGGTTCAGCACGGCGGTTTTGGCTTCAATGTGGTCCAGCAGACGGCCTGGCGTGGCCACCAGCACTTCAACGCCTTTTTTAAGCTCAAGCGTTTGTGGCTTCATGTCCATGCCGCCAAACACCACCATGGTGCGCAGCTGGGTGTATTTGGCGTAGGCCTTGACGGCCTGGGCTACCTGGTCGGCCAGCTCGCGCGTGGGAAGCAGCACCAGGGCGCGCACCGGGTGGCGGGCGGGCGAGGTGGAGGCGTTTTCGTGCTTCAACATGCGCTGCAGGAGCGGCAAAGAGAACGCGGCGGTTTTGCCGGTGCCGGTTTGGGCAGCGCCCATTACGTCGCGCCCTTGTATCACCACCGGTATGGCCTGGGCCTGGATGGGTGTCATCGATTCGTAGCCCAGCTCGGCCACGGCGCGCATCAGCGGCTCGGCCAGGTTGAGCTGGGAAAAAGAGGCCAAATGGGCCGCTTCGGCCAGTTCGGCGGCGGCGCGGTGGCCGTCGGTCATGTCAGTTATCGGGGTTGCAGTCATCAAGTCTTCTGGAAATCGTCACTCGGACGGGGAACGCAATGCGTTCAGGGGCCCCTGATCCAGCAGAAAACTGTTCTAGGGCAAACGCCCATTATCGCCGATGCTGCGTTGCCAACCTTACCGGCCTTGAGATGGCCCGCAAGGGCACTGCCGGGCTTTGCGTTTTACAACTGCTTGGCTGAAAAGGTATCACAGCCCTTCACGCTGCCATTTTGCAAACCCAGGTTGAACCAGCGGGTGCGTTGGGCACTGCTGCCGTGGGTAAAACTTTCGGGCACCACGCGGCCACCGCCGGCGCGTTGCAGGGCATCGTCGCCAATTTTGGCGGCGGCGTTCATGGCTTCGTCCACGTCGCCGTTCTCCAGGATTTGCCGGGTATTTTGCGCGTGGTGCGCCCACACACCAGCGAAACAATCGGCCTGCAGTTCCAGCCGCACGCTCAGGCCGTTGTACTGAACCTCACTGACTTTGCCGCGCATTTGTTCCATCTTGGCGGTAATGCCCAGCAGGTTTTGCACATGGTGGCCCACCTCGTGCGCAATCACATAGGCCTGGGCAAAATCGCCCGGCGCGCCCAGTTTGGTTTTCAGGGTTTCGTAAAACGACAGGTCGATGTAAACCTTTTGGTCGCCGGGGCAATAAAACGGCCCCATCGCCGCCTGGCCCGTGCCGCAAGCCGTGGGGATGCCGCCCCGGAACAGCACCAGCTTGGGCTCTTTGTACTGGGCGCCGCCTTTGGTGAAGATTCCTTTCCACACGTCTTCGGTATCGGCCAAAACGGTGCTGACAAACTTGCCCATGCGGTCATCCGCCGGCACGCTGCGGGCAGGGCCCTGCTGCTGAGTTTGCTCCATCGGAGCGCCACCGCCACTGAGAAAGCCCAGAATCGTCAGCGGGTTGATACCAAATATCCAGCCGCCCAGCAGGGCGATGACGATGGTGCCGACACCAATGCCACGCCCGCCAATGCCAATGCCACCGCCGCCCCCGCCGCCATCACGGCGGTCTTCAACGTTGCTGGATTCGCGATTGCCTTCCCATTTCATGCTTAGACTCCTGCTGACCCGCGTGCAAATTGGGGTAAATTGCGATCATGTTACCCGCCCCGCCAGCAGTGCCAACGCCACCGCCACCCCCTGTTGGTGTAGGAAAAGTCTTGCTGACTGGCTTCGACGCATTTGGCGGCGAAACGGTTAACCCCAGTTGGTTGGCCGTGCACGCGCTGCATGGGCGACGCATATTGGGGCGCAAGGTGGTCGCTGCGCGCTTACCCACCGTATTCGGGGATTCGCTGCAGGTTCTGAACGGTCTGCTGCTGCATAACCAACCCGAGCTGGTGATTTGTGTTGGCCAGGCCGGTGGCCGCAGTGCCATCTCGCTGGAACGCATTGCCATCAATGTGGACGATGCCCGCATACCCGATAACGCGGGTTTGCAACCGGTCGA
>JANOVW010000574.1:0-9947 GCA_031417575.1 Rhodoferax sp.
GGCATCTTCAGGGCACCGAGCGCTAGAACTTCTTTAATCGCCTCGGCAATAGCTGATTTATCCCAGACGCACAGGCTCAATTTACTGGCAAGTAATCGCAGATGGGGTTTGATCACCTCAGGAACATACTGCTCCAAATCCTTCGGACGGACGTCAACGTCGCCATAAAACACGCTGGCCCATTCGGCCATCGCGACGAGGGTGTCGCATCTGTCTTTAAAAAGGCCACAGATTTCAGGCAATCGCTCGTCAGTTTCGATGCGGTCATTTTTAAGGTATCCAACAACCAAATCCGCCAACGCAGCATTGGCAGAGGTCTTGATATGCTGGGCGTTGACCCAGCGCAATTTGGCCTCGCTAAACTGAGCCGCGCTTTTCCCGAGGTGATCCAAATTAAACCAATGCACAAATTGCTCGCGGCTAAAAATTTCGTCGTCGCCGTGGCTCCACCCAAGACGGGCCAAGTAATTCACCACTGCATCCGGCAAATAGCCCTCTTTTGCAAATGCAGTAACCGCCTTGGCACCACTGCGTTTGCTCATTTTTTCACCGAACTCATTCAACACAGTTGGCAAATGCGCATAAACGGGGGGCTCCTTGCCCAACGCTCGAAAAATGTTGATCTGGCGCGGCGTGTTGTTGACATGATCATCGCCTCGAATCACATGGGTAATTTCCATGTCCATATCGTCCACCACAACACAAAAATTGTATGTGGGGGTTCCCACTTGTCCCAAGGGAGCCGGACGTGCAACAACCAGATCATCAAGCTCTGCGTTGCTGATTTCAATTCGCCCCTTGACCTTGTCTTCCCAAACCACCGATCCTTGCTGGGGATTTTTAAACCTAAGCACAGGGCTAATGCCTTTTGGCACCGGTGGGAGTGTCTTGCCCAACTCCGGCCGCCAAGTTCCGTCGTACCGCGGTTTTTCTTTGGCGGCAAGCTGGTGTTCACGCAGTGCATCCAGCTCAGACACGCTCATATAGCAGGGATAAACCAAACCCTTGACCTGCATTTCCTGCAGGACTTCACGATAGCGATCCAGTCTTTGCATTTGATAGAACGGACCTTCATCGTGATTCAATCCAAGCCAAGCCATGCCCTCCAGAATGACGTCTACGGCCGCTTGTGTTGAGCGCTCTTCATCAGTATCCTCGATACGCAAGACAAACACACCTCCCGTAGCGCGGGCAAATGCCCAGGGGTAAAGCGCAGAGCGAATATTGCCCAGATGAATAAAGCCGGTCGGCGAAGGAGCAAATCGAGTTCTGGTTTTCATGGGAAGCAAATACGACTGGTTTAGCTCTAAGACCATTTCCTTGGCTCAAAGCGGATTCGGCAAGGCCAATCGGGAATTGTCGAGCTCGGGATCATCGCCAGCCACGCGCCCCGCATTCAGGCGTGCTATGTCTCCAGCTGTGATATCACCCGTCACGTAGACGCCGTCAAAACATGAAGCGTCAAATCCGGCAATCTTCGTATTTAACTTTCCAATCGCGTTTTTCATGCCATCCACTTCCTGGTAAATCAGGGCGTCGCAGCCGATCAATTTTTGAATTTGCGCAACGGTACGATCATGCGCCACAAGTTCTGTCGCTGTTGGCATGTCAATGCCATAAACATTTGGAAACCTGACCGGGGGCGCTGCGCTTGCAAGGTAGACCTTCAAAGCACCGGCATCACGTGCCATCTGAACAATTTCCTGGCTTGTCGTACCCCTTACGATGGAGTCATCAACCAACAGGACATTGCGACCCTTGAATTCACTCGCAATCGCATTGAGTTTTTGCCGAACGGATTTTTTGCGCACGGACTGACCTGGCATGATGAAAGTACGGCCAACATACCGGTTTTTGACAAACCCTTCACGATAAGGCAACCCCAGCAACTGAGCCAAATTCGCCGCGCTTGGGCGGCTGGACTCAGGTATCGGTATGACCACGTCAATCTCATTGGGCGGAACGGTGGAAATCACCCGCTTCGCGAGCGTTTCACCCAAATTCAAACGCGCTTGGTAGACTGATATGCCATCCATTACCGAATCAGGCCTTGCCAAGTAGACAAATTCAAAAATACAGGGATTCAACCGAGGATGCTCAGCGCATTGCTCCGAATGAACGCGCCCTTCAAGATCGATGAAGACAGCTTCCCCCGGTGCAATATCACGATCAAAGACGTGGTTGGTGCCTTCTAGTGCAACTGACTCGCTGGCCAGCATGACCGTATCCTTGCCCCGCCCCATGCACAAGGGCCGAATACCAAAGGTATCGCGGAACGCAAAAACGCCGTGACCCGCAATTAAAGCAACGACCGCGTAGGAACCCTTGACCCGGCGATGGAGGTTTGCAATCGCTTTGAATAAATCGCTGGGCTGGAGTGGCAAGCCGCGGGTCGTTTTTTCAATTTCATGGGCCAACACATTAAGCAAGACTTCCGAGTCACTTTCGGTGTTGATATGCCGATGATCATCATCGAAAAGGTCTTTTTTCAGTGCTTTGGCATTGGTCAAGTTTCCGTTATGCACCAAGACGATTCCAAACGGCGCGTTGACATAAAAAGGCTGAGCTTCCTCGTCGCTGTAGGCGTTGCCCGCAGTTGGATAACGCACTTGACCCAGCCCACAATTGCCGGGAAGGGAGCGCATATTCCGGGTGCGAAATACGTCCCGCACCATGCCTTTCGCTTTGTGCATGAAAAACTTGCGTTCTTGCTGGGTCACAATTCCAGCAGCGTCCTGACCGCGATGCTGTAAAAGCAAAAGCGCATCGTATATCAGCTGGTTAACGGGTGCGTTGCTTACAACGCCGACGATTCCACACATTAGCTAAGGTACTTTCCATATTCTTGAGGAAGGATGGGCTGCAAGCCCTTGAAGACCTGCGCGATGATTGAAGCCCCCACTGATTCGCGCCAAAAACCGCTGTTTTTGAACGGTGTCAAAGCAATCAGGACACCAGAGATCATGAGTATTAAGATGCCGCGAATCAGACCAAATCCCGCTCCCAACACGCGGTCAAAAGGTGAAAGTCCGACCACTGCAACCAGTTTTCTGACCGATACCGCCAGCAAGCCACCCGCGAAAATTGCCAAAACAAATACGCAAATAAATCCGGCGCCCAAGCGGACGGGTTCACTGGCACCGGCCATCGGCAACATCATCCCTATTTCGTGGCCCCAGACTTGGGCCGCTATAAATGCACCAAACCATGAAGCCAGAGAAAGCAGCTCAAAAACCAGCCCCCTCCAAACACCCAGCAAAAAAGAAAGCAGTAAAACGGTCAAAAAAAACCAATCCAGCACTGGGAAATTTGCCATAGTCAAGAACGCACGGGGCAATTAAAGACTCAGGATAGAGGCACTCAGGCCCAAGACTTTGACTTTCACCACCGCTTTTTCGGCTTCGCTTCTATCGGTAAACGGCCCTACTCTTACCCGGGTTCTTTGGCCATCTTTGGTCTCAACCACCTGGGTGTAAGTTTTCAATCCTGCTGACTCCAGTTTTAGGCGAGCATCCTTGGCGCGGGTTGCGTCCGCAAAAGCGCCAACCTGCACAACAAACCGGGATCCTGATGCGGAATCAGTCTCTTTGCCTTCCAACAATGCCAACACTTTGGCACCATCATCTTGCTTGATTGCGGGTTTGGCTGCAGGTTTGGCCTCCAATTGTTGCTCGGTCTTTGGCTGACTCCTGGAATCAACCTTGGCAGGCATCTTTGACTCAGACTCAGGCTGAACCACAACAATCGGAGCTGGCGACGGAGGTGCCGATTTCACCTCCGCATCAGGCGTTTTTTCCTCAATCGAGACAGGCTTCGGAATCGCCACTGGCAGGGGAACAGGCAACGATTTAGATACCGTCAAGGGTGAAGCTTTTGTTTTGTCAGGAATGTCTATCGAAACATCTACCGCGATCGGACGAGGCTGGCTATCAAACACAAGCGGGAAGCCAACAATCGCGGCGACCACCAGCACGGCTGAACCAATCAAGCGAAAAATGGCGCGAAGACGAATTCCTTCCAGGGTTTGCGGCGATTGAGGTGCAGCCCCGGATGCATCAACTGATTTTCGAATTTTGAAGAATGTCATTCGTTTCAGTGCTAGCAATAGGGGTGAAGGAACGATAGGTGGGTGACCACAATTTCGGATTTACCGGGCCAAACCAATTTTCGGAAGCGTTTGCAAATTGGAAATTCCGAATTCAAGAACGGCTCCAACCGTAAAAAACGACCCGAAGACGACGATTCTATCAGCGGGGTCTGCCTTGGAAAAAGCAGCTTGTACCGCCGTTGGCGGATCGGGATAGGTAGTCAACATACCCCGACAGCGCAGCAAATCGGATACAAATAAATCACTCAGTTTGGCCGCAGATTTCGCCCTGATGGTTGGCAAATCGGTAAAGTACCAATGATCAACCAACGGATTCATTATTTGAATCATGGACAGAATATCCTTGTCTGCCATGACCCCAAACACTGCATGAGTGGTCGGGTAATAGCCCATGGCATCCAGATTGGCCGCCAACGCTGCCACCGCATGTGGGTTGTGGGCGACATCCAGCACAAGTGCTGGTTGGCCAGGAACGATTTGGAACCGCCCTGGAAGCTCGACCAGGGCCAAACCATTGCGGATGGCCTGTGCGGTCACCGGAAGCTTGTTTCTGAGCGTTATCAAGGTAGCCAGAACACCTGCAGCATTCAGTAATTGATTGGCGCCTCGCAGTGCAGGATAGGCCAGACCCGAATATCGACTCTCACGCCCACCGCTTCCGCGCTGCGGACTTGTAGAAAAGGCCCATTGCTGCTTGTCGCCGTTGGCCTGGAAATCAACGCCATTGCGCCATAGATCGGCACCAATCGTTGATGCATGATCAAGTATGCTTTGGGGGGGTAGAGGATCGCATACAACCACGGGCCTTCCCGGCCGCATGATGCCGGCTTTCTCAAATCCTATGGCCTCGCGGGTAGCCCCCAGCAAGTCAACATGATCAAGATCGATGCTCGTGATGACGGCACAATCAGCGTCTATCAAATTGACTGCGTCCAGCCGCCCACCAAGGCCCACTTCAAGTACGGCGACATCAACATCTGAACGCGAGATCACATCGAAGAACGCGAGTGTTGTGAATTCAAAGAACGTTAGCGATGTTTCCAGATCACTCTGCACTCTTGCCGCTTCAACTCTAGCAAACGAGGGAATCAAATCGCTGGCGCTGACCGTTTCACCGGACAAGCGCAGCCTCTCCTCAAATCGAACCAGATGTGGCGATGAATACAACGCCGTCCGGTAACCAGCCTGCCGCAAAATCGACTCCAGCATGGCGCAAGTTGAACCTTTTCCATTGGTGCCGCCAACGGTGATGACAACACACGCAAGGTTGAGGCTCATCCTTTGCGCCACTGAGCCGACGCGAGACAGGCCCAGGTCAACCACTTTAGGGTGGATAGACTCGCAGTAATGCAGCCAGTCCGGAAGGGTTTGTAAACGATTTTTGTTCATGGTGTGAATTGTCACCTCGCTTGGCTGGTCCCGACCATCGAAGCCCCCAACGCGAAAGGCCGCAAAATTGGTGTGTCCCGCCAATGCATGGGTCAAAAGGCAACCGCCTATTGTTTGGCCGAGCGGGCAAGCCACCGTCTGGTGCGATGCAGTTGCCAGGATCAAATTACTGTCGGCGTCGCAAATTCATGGAACTCCCGGAGAGGCCGTCTAAAATCGAGCGATGATTACCACCACCATCGACGGCATCACTGTCACAACCATAGCCAATATTTATTTTGACGGCAAGTGTGTTTCTCACGGAATTTCATTCCCCGATGGGACGAAAAAATCCGTGGGGGTTATTCTGCCTTCGACGCTGACTTTTAATACCGGTGCTCCGGAAATCATGGAGTGTGTCGCTGGAAGTTGTGAATACCGACTTGCTGGTTCAGAGGAGTGGTTGAAGTGCATGCCGGGCGGGAAGTTTGCTATCGGAGCCAATTCGCGATTCGAAATCCGGGTGGTTGAGCCCTATCACTACGTTTGTCATTTCGCTTGATTTTTTCACCGTATTTAGAAATTTATGGCCACCATACTTCAGAATCTGCCGCTGCATCAAAAGGTTGGTATTGCCTTTTCCGGAGGGCTTGACACCAGCGCGGCGCTGCACTGGATGAAACTAAAAGGGGCTCGGCCTTTTGCGTATACCGCTAACCTTGGTCAACCGGATGAACCCGACTACGACGAAATTCCTCGAAAAGCCATGGAATATGGCGCTGAAAAAGCCCGGCTCATTGATTGTCGAAATCAACTAGCAGCCGAAGGTATAGCGGCTTTGCAAGCCGGCGCATTTCATATTTCTACCGCAGGTGTAACTTACTTCAACACGACCCCATTGGGACGTGCAGTAACAGGCACGATGCTTGTGGCAGCCATGAAAGAAGACGATGTCAATATTTGGGGTGATGGCAGTACCTTCAAAGGAAATGACATCGAACGCTTCTACCGGTATGGGCTGCTCACCAACCCGAGTCTGAAAATTTACAAGCCGTGGCTCGATCAACTCTTCATTGACGAGCTGGGTGGACGTGCCGAGATGTCGGCATTCATGACCAAATCAGGGTTTGGCTACAAAATGAGTGCTGAAAAAGCGTACTCCACAGACAGCAATATGTTGGGTGCCACGCATGAAGCCAAAGACCTTGAGAATCTGAATACGGGCATACAAATCGTCAACCCAATCATGGGCGTAGCCTTTTGGAAAGATGAAGTTGAGGTGAAACGGGAGCGAGTCAGTGTCCGTTTCGAAGAAGGCCAACCCGTCGCTTTGAATGGCCAAACCTACGCGAATGCAGTTGACCTGATTTTGGAGGCCAACAGAATTGGTGGCCGACACGGCCTCGGCATGAGCGATCAAATCGAGAACCGCATTATTGAGGCCAAAAGCCGCGGTATTTACGAGGCTCCGGGGTTGGCCTTGCTGTTCATCGCCTACGAACGCCTGGTGACAGGTATTCACAATGAAGACACCATCGAGCAATATCGCGACAATGGCCGCAAGTTGGGGCGCCTTCTGTACCAAGGCCGTTGGCTTGATAGCCAGGCGATCATGTTGCGGGAGACAGCCCAACGCTGGGTGGCAAAGGCCATCACTGGCGAAGTCACGCTCGAACTTCGTCGTGGCAATGACTATTCGTTACTGAACACAGAAAGCAACAACCTGACATACAAACCTGAGCGTTTGTCGATGGAGAAGGTTGAAGATGCTCCTTTCACGCCACTGGATCGAATTGGCCAGCTGACGATGCGAAATCTCGATATTACCGACACGCGCGCGAAACTGGGTATCTATGCGAAATCGGGCCTGTTGTCTTTGGGACAAGACGGTGAAATGTTCAAATTAACCGGCGATTGAAGGCAAACACAACCAGCTCCTTGACGTTGAGCAGCAACATCAGGTGCGCTGGCGTCCAACAGCGGTGACTTCATCCTTCAGCAGTTGGTACCAAGCTACACCTTCGCTGTCATCGGTACGGGACACTTCGCCACGATGCCACAAGTAGTTCAAGCAGGCCAAACTCTCGCCTGTCGCCAAGTGCAACAATCCACCATCAGACGGATCTATGGCCCGGCCAAACAGCGACGTGAATACATCGACGGCACGTTTGGGCTCACGAAGTGATTTGCGCAATCGATCGATCGTGCGCAATTGGGAAGCAGCGAGGTAATCCAGCCGTGCATGGAGCCCTCTGAAACAATCGTGATGCGATGGCAACACCAGCACACTGTCAGGAACTTCACGTCTTATTTTGTCGATTGAGGTCAGCCAGTCCAACATAGGGTTTGAATCAGGTTCAGTAGGATGAACTGATACGTTGCTGGAAATACGGGGCAAGACCTGGTCACCCGAGATGAGCACATTCAATGCCGGGCAGTAATAGCAGGCGTGTTCCGGCGAATGCCCGGTACCGACAACAACCCGCCACTCATGTTGTCCAATCTGAAAAAGATCGCCATCCACGACTCGGCGATAACTTTGCGGCAGCTCAAAAATGCGCTTGCCAAAATTGCCGAAGCGAGTTTTGTAAACCGCCATCGCTTCGGCGCTCCATCCAGCACGCTGGTAAAACTGCAACGCATCGGGCGGTGCTTCCCTGCCCGTATCGGCTACCAAGACCCGGCAATTCAGATACTCAAGCTGTGTCATCCAAAGCCTGCATCCAAATTTTTGTACCAGCCAACCCGCCATGCCTACATGGTCGGGATGCATATGGGTAATCAGAACCCGTGTCAAACGGCTATGGCCTTCATTTTTGGCGGTGGCCGCCGCGAATTGTGCTTGCCAGGCCGCCACGGTTTGTTCGGTGTGCATGCCACTGTCTACAACCGCCCAACCATTGCCGCCACCTTCGTGGGTGTCGTCCTTGATGGCCCAGACGTTCACATGATCGAGTTTGCCGCCCATCGGCATGCGCATCCACATCACACCTGGTGCCACTTCAATGGAGTGTCCAGTGGCAGGTGGCGCGTCGAAGGGATATGTCAGCGTTGGCTTTTCAAGACGAGCCCGCTCGGATTTTCCAGCCGGGTCGGATTGCAGCGACGTGTCAGGAGAAAAAGACACGGTGATATCTCGATGTCATGAAAATGAAATGGTGCCGATTGTCGGAATCGAACTGACGACCTTCCGCTTACAAGGCGGGTGCTCTACCAACTGAGCTAAATCGGCACAGAAATTTTGTGTGACTATTTTACCCGCTTGAGCGTCGGGCGCGGCCCTCGTGGTGGCGCGGGCTGATCATCGTCGGCTGCTGCGGGTGAAACGGGGCCTTTGTGGTTTTCTGAGTCAACATCACCAACCGGCAAATCCGGATTCACCGCGCTCAGTTGGAAGCCCTTTACCGCATTTTCATCCGATTCTGCACCCCGAATATTTTTTACGGACGCCAAGTTTCCCAACATCCGCTCGGATTGACCCGAAGTAGAGCCTTGAGACGGTACTGACATGGGGAACGCCATACCTTGCCCGTTTTCGCGCGCATAAATCGCGACCACCCGACTGACGGGTACCATGATGTCGCGCGCGGTACCGGCAAACCGGGCCTTGAATTCGATAAATTCATTGCCCAATTTCAAAGAGCTGGTGGCGTCATAACTGATATTCAAAACAATCTCGCCGTCCTTCACGTACTCTACCGGCACCCGAACCGTGTCGTCGACCAGCACTGCCACGTAAGGCGTAAATCCATTGTCAGTGCACCATTCGTACATTGCCCGGACCAGATAGGGCCGGGTAGAAGTCGAGTCTTTTGCATCAATCATCGTTAAAGCTTAGCCTGATTCAAAGCAGTTTAGGAGCCGACATGGGTCTGGCCATCACGATATGAGCCATCTCTTTGCCACGACCAACACAAGAAAATCTCATGTTGAATTTACTTGCGCATGACTTTCTCGGAAGGTGTCAGCGCCTCAATATAAGCAGGTCGCGAAAAAATTCTCTCAGCATATTTGAGCAAGGGCGCGGCATTTTTAGACAAATCTATGCCATAGAAATCCAGTCGCCACAACAACGGAGCGATAGCTACATCGAGCATTGAAAAATTGTCGCCCAACATGTACTTGTTTTTCAGAAAAATCGGCGCCAATTGGGTCAGGCGATCCCGAATGTGAGCGCGTGCTTTTTCCAATGATTTGTCGTTTGCCTTGGCTCCTCTGGCTTCCAACGCGGAAACATGGGTGAACAATTCCTTCTCAAAGTTGAGCAGGAACAAACGTACCCGCGCGCGGTCTACCGGGTCACCAGGCATTAACTGAGGGTGTGGAAACCGCTCGTCAATGTATTCGTTGATGATGTTTGACTCATACAAAATCAGATCCCGCTCCACCAAAATCGGCACTTGGCCATAGGGATTCATGACATTGATGTCTTCAGGTTTGTTGTACAAATCAACATCCCGAATTTCAAAAT
>JANOVW010000575.1:0-2893 GCA_031417575.1 Rhodoferax sp.
CCCCCGAAGACCTGGTGGAAGGCGTGGCGCAGGGCGTGGACATGTTTGACTGCGTGATGCCGACCCGCAATGCCCGCAACGGCACCTTGTTCACCCGTTTTGGCGACCTGAAAATCCGCAACGCACGCCACAAGTCTGACCCGCAACCCTTGGATACCACCTGCACGTGTTACGCCTGCGCAGGTGTTTCGGGCGTTGCCTGGCAAGACGGTGGCCGCGAGGGCTTTTCGCGCGCCTACCTGCACCACCTGGATCGCTGCGGCGAAATGTTGGGCCCCATGCTGGCCACGATTCACAACCTGCACTATTACCTGAACCTGATGCGTAAAGTGCGCGAATCCCTGGATGCCGGGGTGTTTGCGGCGCTGAGATTGCGCTTTAAAGCAGACCGCGCACGCGGAGTTTAAAAGACATTTATTTATGTATTTACAAAATAAATAAATAAAATTAGATTATTTTTACTGCTTATTAAATAGCTAATTGTGCAATTATTACTTTAATAATAAGCACATAACTATAAATAAGACTTTCAAAAATAATTATTAGGCGCTTGCAGGCTGCATATACCCGTAACGCAAGTTGGTTCGGCCATCGCCATGCAGGTCGTATTCGGCTTTGGCAACGGCCACTTTGTCATGGGCCAGGGCAGCACGTTGCTGGCGGGTGAACTGGTACAGCCGGGCCGAGTTATCGCCGAAGATGGCGTTTTTCACCGCGCCGTCGGCGGCGCCCAGGGGGGCAAAGCCGTATTTTTTCTGCATGGCTTCGGGTATTTCCAGCCGCCGCAAGGCTTCAATCTGCCACTGGGGCGCACCGGTCCACACGGCATCACTGCCCCACACCACGTGGTCTGCCCCCAAACCCTGGATAAGCTGGCCCATCATGGCCGCACACAGGCGGGGCTCTGAGACGGTACTTTGCGCAAATATCTGACCCAAATCGCCGTAAACGTTTTTCACGCCGTGTTTCTGAGGGATTTCAGCCAGGTCCGTCACCCAGTCGATACGGCCAGTGGCTTCAAATTGCTGCCACGAGTTGACCACCGGCCCGGACCGGTAGGCCGAGTGGTAGATGACGAAGTTCAACTGCGGCCAGTCTTTGGCGGCTTTGGCCACGTCGTTCACGTTGGCGTAATCGGCCAGATGGGGGAACTGGCGCGCCAAGGCTTCGGGGAACAAACCTTTGTGCACACACACATTCGCCAGGCTGGGTTTGGCTTTGGCGGCCTTGGCCAGTTTTTCATAAAACGGGTACAGCAATTTTTCGTCGTCCAACTTCCAGGGGTGGCGCGCCAGGTTTTTGTTGGTGTTGTCACCCACGGTGTAACCCTTGAATGAATCGGGCTTCAGGGTTTCCAGGTCACTGTCTACCTTGTCAAGCCAGCCCGGCATGCCCGGCATGAAGATGGCGTGTGAAAACATGCGCTGCACACCCGCTTTTTTGTTCACATCAGCGCGGGCATCGGCCTTCATTTCGTTGGTCAGAAACCAGTCTCGCGGGTCTTCTGAACCTGAACCTGAAATCAGTGCTACTTTGGTGTCACTGTCCAGGTAAATCTCTTTGAAATAATTGGCAAACTTCAGGTCATCCAGCGTTTGGGGTTTGCCCGCCAGCGCCGGGTTCCAACCGGCTTTGCCGACGGCTTCGCGGGCCCGCACAAAATTGGTCAGACGGGTGTCGTCCCGCAAAAAGTGGGTGTGCATGTCCATGATGAACTGGCCCTTGAGCGCGTTGGCGCGTTCGTTGGCCATCTCAGGCGTTTGCGCCTCGGCGCGGCTCACCAGGTACATCGGCCCAAAGGTGTCATTCATGGCCACAAAGGCTGCAGCCATACCGGCTGCGCCCTGAAAAAACCGCCGCCGCGGCATGCCGAGTTTTTTGGAAATCGAACTGCCCAAGGCTTTCACCCGCCCCTCAAACTCCTTTTGCCGGGGTGTTTGAAAAGCCGGCGTGAACTCGTCACTGGAAACCGATTGTGTGGGAATGGGGGAGCGAAACCGGGTGGTTTCGGCGGGCATCAGTTTCTCAAGTTCGTCGGGAGACAACATGGCAAGCTCCTGGGTGAATTTAACCTCGCGCCAGCGCGAGTGGGGGAGTCTAGTCGTCGGCAATAAAAACCGTCAACACGCCGGTATACCCATACAAGTGGTTGCGCGCAATTTCGCCACCCGCAAAAAACCCGACCAGAGGCACATCGCCCAGAGCCTTGCGCACAATCTGCATCTCGGCACTTGCACCGCCAAAGTGCGGGCCACCCCGGCCCGAACAACTGACATAAATGGCACCAGCTATGTCACGGGCACGTCCCGGGCGCGCGGGTTCGGCACCACCGGTGGCCAAGGTTGACATGCCGGCCATCTGGGGCATTCCGGAAGGCAGCTCAGACGTATCGAGCTCCTCGCGTATCTCGGTACAAATGCGCACCAGATCGGCACGGGCAGCTTGCACGTTGCGCTGGCAGAACGTCAGCTGCATGCCATCGGAAACGCTGCTGGCCACGGCAATGCCCCGGCGATTCGGGTCCAGCCCGATGATGTGGCGCACCACCACATCGCTGCCGAAATTGCCGCCGAAGTTTCTGCCAAAGTTGCAGATTTTCTCGCCACCCTGGCCTGCCGGCTCGTCATGGGCCAGGTCACCCGGCTGCAGCAGACCCACCAGCGTTTGGCGCACTTTCTCCAGCGCGGCCTGGGGTTGCGCCAGCGACACACCAAGCTCCTGCAGCATCACGTCCAGCGCCGGCTGGCCATCGAGTTCAATCACCAGGTTATGGTCACACGCGGTGATGGTGCGGGTTTTGCCCACCGGCTGGCAGCCTTGGGTGACGCGCGACATCAACGCCACGTGTTCACCAAATGCAACGCCACTCAAACCGCCGCTGAACACACCCGCC
>JANOVW010000576.1:0-5560 GCA_031417575.1 Rhodoferax sp.
CATCGCCTGTAACCCCCACCCCCGATTTCTCTGTTTCGCATGCGGTTTTGCAGCGAAGTGTTGACAACCGCCTGCTGCCCGGTGCCAGTGCCATCGTGCTGCAACACGGCCAGGTGGTCGATACGTTTTGCACCGGGCAGGCCAACCTGGAAACCGGCGAAGCGCTGCGCACCAACCATATTCAGCGCGCTTTTTCCAACACCAAGCTGATCACCTCGGCCCTGACGATGAAGTTCATCGAAGGGGGCCACTTCGGGCTGGATTCGCCCATCAAGCAATGGATTCCTGAATTTGGCAGCTTGCGCGTCTTGCGCGCGGGTGCCCAAACCATTGACGACACCGAACCCCTGCAAACTGACATCACATTGCGCCACCTGCTCAGCCACACTTCGGGCCTGAGCCATGGCGTGTTTGACCCCGGCTCCTTGATTTACAACGCCTACATGGCAGCAGGCGTGCGCTCACCCCATATCACCCTGGCCGAGGCCATGCCCAAAATGGCCGCACTGCCGCTCTCGTTCCAGCCCGGCACCGGCTGGGATTACGCCATCGGCGCTGACCTGTTGGCGCGCCTGATGGAGATCATTACCGGGCTGACCTGGGAAAAGGTTCTGCAAACCCGTGTGTTTGAGCCGCTGGGCATGGTGGACACGGGCTACGTGGTGGCCCCGGAAAAACGCGGACGGCTGATCCCGCTGTACCGCGGAGAAGATGCCGCAAAGCCGCAATTGCGCGGCCTGCACCTCACTGAGAACATGCCCTGGCCGGATGCGTTTATCAAACCCGTTGCGCGGCAAGCCGGCACCGGCGGGCTGCTGACCACAGAAGGCGACTATTTGCGCTTTTTGCAGGCGCTGACAGGTGGCAGCTTCTTGAAACCTGCCTCAGTGGCGGAGATGATGCGCGATCAGTTGCCCGCGCACATCAGCGTGCAGTTTCAGCATTTGGGCGCCATGCCGCACCTGGGTTTTGGCCTGGGCGGCGCGGTGACGCGGGCAGCGTCGGCGATGCAGCCCAACTCGCCCGCCGGCGAGTTTCAATGGGGCGGCCTGGCCGGTACCCATTGGAGTTACAGCCCGGCCAACGGCATCACCATTGTGCAAATGGCGCAGCGGCATTTTGGATTTTGGAACCCGTTCTGGTTCGCTTACAAGGCGGCTGTGTATGAGGCGCTGGCGGCTTGAAACTCGCTTTGCAAACACCTGTTTTATCTATTTAATTTCGTTTTTTACAAAAAATCGCATTATTTTAGATCTTTTTTAATACATTAATAGTAGCTTATTGTGCAATTAATACGTTAACAAAATGGCTTTTTTATTTTTATTGTTATGACAAATTTAGTTAATTACACACTTCAAGACGGTATCGCCACCTTGGCGATGGATGACGGCAAGGCCAATGTGATGGGGCTGCCCATGCAGGCCGCCCTGAATGCCGCGTTAGACCGCGCCCTGGCCGACCAAGCCGTGGTGGTGCTCACCGGTCGCAGCGGCATGTTTTCGGGTGGTTTCGATTTGAACGTTTTCAAGACCGACCCAGCGGCTTCGGTTCGCATGCTTGAAGGGGGTGCCCGGCTGGCGCTGCGCCTGCTGGCCCACCCCCACCCCGTGCTGGCCGCCTGCAACGGCCATGCGGTGGCCATGGGCTGCTTTTTGCTGCTGGGCGCAGATTTGCGCATCGGCCTTGACACGGGCAGCGTGGCGGTTGGCGTTGCGCCGTCGTTAAGCATTCGCGCCATCGAAGTGCAAATCGGCATGACGCTGCCGCGCTTTGCCCTGAACCTGTGCCGCTACCGCCTGACGCCCGCACATTACAGCCTGGCTTGCACCACCGCCTACCCCTACCAGCCGCAGACCGCGCTCGCCGCCGGATTCCTCGACGAACTGGCCAGCCCCGAAAACTTCGCCGCCGCCGTGCAGGCCCGCGCCGTCTACCTCAGCAAACTGCACCGCGAGGCCTTCACCGCCAGCAAAGCCAAGCTCAAACAAGCCCAGCTCGACGAGCTGGAAGCCGACATCCAGGCCGATGCAGCCATGTGGTCGGGGCAGAGGGTGAAGCAGGGTTGATCTCAAACTCCCCAACCCGTTCGTCCTGAGCACATAGCAGCCTGCCGAAGAAAACCGTCCGCGCGTGCCTCAAGCGATTGTCTGCAATGCTGCGATCAGGGGACAACGGATGCTCCCTTGGGTAGCGCGGCATCGGTCAACCAAGTCGACCAGCGCCGCCTCGATGCTCCGCAAATCAGCCAGCTTGGCTCGTATGTCCAGCAGTTTGCGCTGCGCCTGCCCACGCGCCTCGTCGCAATGCGCGCCGTCTTCGAGCTTGAGCAATTGCGTGATTTCCTCCAGGCTGAAGCCCAGTCGCTGGGCCGATTTGATGAAACGGACTCGGCCCAGATCGGTTGCGCCATAACGGCGCACGCTGCCAAGTGGGCGCATGGGCTCGTGCATCAGGCCTATGCGCTGATAGAAGCGGATAGTCTCTACATTGACCCCCGCCTCAACGGCCAGCAGGCCAATAGTCTGGTTTGCATCATGGTTTTTCATCATGCTTGACTCCGTAGTTGAGTACGGAGATAAGCTTACCCCATGAAATCAATACCCCCACAGAATCCTGGCGACCAGAGCGGCGTGGGAGCATTGCTGATCGGCGGCTTAGCCGCTCTCTTGGTGTCCACGTGTTGTTTGGCTCCGCTGGCCCTGGTCACACTGGGAATATCTGGCGCATGGATCGGCAGCTTGTCGGCAATGGCCGCCTATCAGCCGCTATTCATCGGCGCTGCACTGGTCGCATTGTTCTTTGCAGGCAAGCGCATCTGGCGTCCGGCGGCGCTGTGCGCACCCGGTGAAGTATGCGCGTTGCCTCGGGTCAACCGCGCCTACAAACTGTTTTTCGTCGCAGTTTGCGCCTTACTGCTGATTGCTCTGATATTTCCCTTCGTGGCACATTGGTTTTACTAAACGGAATCCACCATGAAACAACTGTTTGCTGGTATTGTTCTCGCTGTCTTGTCGATCAGTGCGGGTGCCGCAGTGAAAACGGTCACCTTGGCCGTGCCGTCCATGGACTGCCCTACCTGCCCCATCACTATCAAGAAAGCCCTGACAAAGGTACTGGGTGTCAGCGCAGTCAGCGTCAGCTTCGACAAACGCGAAGCCATTGTGACGTTTGACGATGCCAAAACACATGTTGGGGCGTTGACGGAATCCACCAAAAACGCCGGGTATCCATCTAGGGTTGTGGGAGGTGTCAATTGAGCGCCGTCACGCTAGTGTCTACGCTGACCTGCCCAGAATGCGGTTTCGTCAAAACCGAAACCATGCCGACCGATGCCTGTCAATGGTTTTACGAATGCACACAATGCCACTCGGTGCTCAAACCGTTGGCGGGCGACTGTTGCGTTTACTGCTCCTACGGCAACAACCCTTGCCCACCGATCCAGGAGAGTGGCTCAAAAAGTGGATGTTGCAGTTAGCCCCGTTCAACTGCATTCCAGACTTCCACAGACGTGACGAACGCAGCAATGCAGGCCGTGGCGATAAGGCAAAGCCAAGAGGCACGGCGCACTCCCCTTCGACAGGCTTCCTTCGATAAGCTCAGGACGAAAGGGCGCTGGGAAACCGCCCAGAGACCGCCCTCAAAACTTGCTGAAATCCGGCTTGCGCTTTTCCATGAACGAAGCGAAGGCTTCGCGGGCGGCGGGTTCGCGCATGAGTTTTCTGAAGCTGATACTTTCTTCGTCCATCTGGGCCGCGACCTGATCGGCTTGGCCTTTTTTCATGAGGCGTTTTGTTTCGATGAGTGACGATGAGGGTTTAGCCGCCAGTTTGCGCGCTTGCGCCTGCGCAATGCCGTTGCATTCCATGGGTGGAACGATACGGTTCACCAAGCCCACTTCCAGCGCGGCTTCGGCCATAAAGGGCTCGCCCAGGAGCAGGGCTTCAGCGGCGCGGTGATAACCCATCATGTTGGGTACCAGCAGGCTTGAGGCGGCTTCGGGCACCAGGCCCAGGTTGACAAACGGCATCGAGAAGGCAGCGTTGTCGCCCGCGTAGACCAGATCGCAGTGGAACAACATCGTGGTGCCCACGCCAACTGCTGGGCCGCAGACGGCAGCCACCAGTGGTTTGGGGAAGGTGGAGATAGCCCGGAGGAACCGGAACACGGGCGAGTCATCGGAGCTGGCTGGCGCATTCAAAAAATCACCAATGTCATTGCCTGCACTGAACACCGTGGCATGGCCCTGAATGACCGCCACGCGCACATTGTTGTCGGCAGCGGCAGCACTCAGTGCATCTGCCATGGCCGTATACATGGCGGAGGTGATGGAATTTTTTTTGTCGACACGGTTGAGCGTTAGGGTCGTAATGCCGGCGTCAGTATGGGTGAGGATATCGGTCATGATCGCTTTGTTTTTTTGTGGGTCGGGAATGAAAGACAGGCTTCAGGTCAATGCTTGCTGAACAAAATCGAGCCGGTCTTGCCCCCAAAACATCTGCTCGCCGACAAACATCGTGGGCGCGCCAAAAATGCCGCGCTGCACGGCCCGCTCGGTCAGGGTTTTGAGCCGGTCTTTCACCTCTTGCTGACTGACCAGCGCCATCATGGCGGCACCGTCAAACCCCGCGTTGTGCAGCACCTGGCCCACCACGGCCAGATCATTCATGTTTTTTTGGTCAACCCATATGGCTTTAAAAATGGCATCGACAAAGCCCAAAAAGCGCGGATCATCCCGCATCTTGAGGCCGGTGACGGCTCGCATCAGCATCAGGGTGTTGATGGGGAAGTGCGGATTGTGCACAAACGGAACACCATACCGCGCGGCAAAACGGTTCAGGTCGCCAAACATGTAAGCGCCCTTGGCCGGTATGGTGGCGGGCGAATGGTTGCCGGTGGCTTGAAATACACCACCCAGCAACATGGGGCACCAGTTCAGCGTGGCCCCGGCCTTGGCGCACATTGCGGGTAGCTGTGTGTAGGCCAGGTAGGCCGCAGGGCTGCCCACATCAAAATAGAAATCAACAGATTTGGTCATTGTTTGAAATACACGAGTTGATGGGATGTGACCAGTAATTCACCTGCCTCATTCCATAGCTGGGCCGTTTGGTCAAAAAAGCCGTTGCGAAAAGCCTGCGCGCGCGCCTGGCCCAACACATGCCCGGTGCCGGTGTTTTGGAGTTGGGCTGCATCGGCATGATAGTAGACCGTCATGGTCACCGTGCCAATGGGTACGCGTTGCCGCCTGCGCACATAGATGCGGGGGAAAAACACGTCAGCCAAAGCGGTGAGGGAACAATAGTCAATGTGGCGGGGTTCGGCATCGCGCATCCACAGCAAGCTGTGGCTGCTGCCGCCGTCGCTCCCATCCCATTCAGTTGGCATGGGGCCAGTCAAAAACCGCATGTCATAACGCTTCACCCATTCCAGCGGCGCATGGCGGGTTGTCGAGTTCAAGGTGCTTGGCCCGGCAACCAATGGCATCGGCATTTCGTTGAGGCTAAAGGTGTCACGGCGCAGGGCCGTTACCGCGGTGGCGGTCAGCACCGCTTGGCTTTCTTGC
>JANOVW010000577.1:0-1825 GCA_031417575.1 Rhodoferax sp.
GTTTGTTCGGCGGCTTTTGTGGGCAACCGGCCGGTTGAGGGCCTGATGGCGCAAGACGTTTTACCGGCATCAGCAGCGCTGGGCCTGGTGAAGGTCGCGGTGGATGACAAAGAAAAACGCGTGACCGGCACCTTTGCGGGCCTGTTCCCGCGAACTGCGCAGTGGCTGCCCAACCGGGGCTGCGTGCTGGACGGCGCGGGCAGCGTGACATCGGGCGATTCGGTCTACTTCTCCAAACCCTCGGGCGAGCCGCGCCCCTGGCCCGACGGCAATGGCCCCTCGCCCAAAGACCAGTGGCCCGCTGGCGTGAACGAAGCGGCTTTGCAGCAGGTGATGGCGAAGGCCTTCGTGGGCGCGGGCGACCCGATGGCCGCCAACACGCGGGGCCTGGCCGTTTTGTACCAAGGCAAGCTGCTGGCGATTCAGACAGCCCCCGGCTTTGCACCTGAAACGGCTTTTCACGGTTGGAGCATGACCAAAACCGTGACCGGCATGCTCACCCACAAAATCTTTGCCGATAACAACCTGCGCTTCAACACGCCGGTGGTCAACATCTTTCCGCTGGGGCGCGAACCCGACTGGGTGGCGCCGTGGCGCAACGATGAACGCAAGGCCATCAAGGTGGCCGATTTGCTCTACATGCGCGACGGCCTGGCCAACCTGGAAGGCTACCAGCCGTGGGAGGAAGTGCCCCGCATGTTGTGGGCCAGCACCAATACCGCTGCGTTTGCTGCCGCAGCGCCGAAAGAGGCCGCTGCCGGAACACGCTGGCGCTACCTCAGCCAAACCTCCAACCTGCTCAGCGCGGTGGTGCGGGCCCAGTTCCCAACCGATGGCGAATATTGGGCCTACCCGCAGCGTTCGCTGTTTTGGCAAATCGGAGCCAATTCTGCCGTGATGGAAACCGACGCCAGCGGCAATTGGGTGGGCTCCAGCTACCTGTGGGCCAGCGTCGGCGACTGGGCGCGGCTGGGGCAGTTGATGATGAACGACGGCAAATGGGCAGAGCGCCAGGTGATACCGCCGGGATGGCTGGCGCGAGCCAAAACCCAATCGACGTCGGGTGGTGAGGGCCAAGGCTATGGCGCACAAACCTGGTTGTATGGCAACCCGCAGGCAGGGCGTTGCAAAGGCATGGGCCTGCCCGAAGACACACTGGCCATGGGCGGCCATTGGGGCCAGGTGGTGGCGATGATTCCATCGCGCGAAGTCGTGATCGTGCGGCTGGGCTGGACCTTTAAACAAAACCAGTTCAGCGCCTGCCAACTCATCGCTGATGTCTTGAAGGTTTTGCCTGCAGAGGTTAAAAAATAGCTATTTAATTATAAATTAAACAAATAATAGTATATTTATATATCGTTTTTGATATATTATTAATAGCTAGTTGTGCAATTAATACGTGAACAATATCTGTTTTTTATTAAATTTATAATGTTAAAATAGATAATTAGACCCCGACTGGCTCCCGCATCGTCACAAACTCTTCCGCCGCCGTGGGGTGAATGCCGATCGTGCTGTCAAACAAGGCCTTGGTCGCCCCAGCTTTCATCGCCACGGCAAAACCCTGCACCACCTCGCCGGCATCGGGGCCCACCATGTGCAGGCCCACCACACGGTCGGTAGCGGCATCGACCACCAGCTTCATCAAGGTGCGCTCGGCGCTGCCGCTCAGGGTATGTTTAAGCGCCTTGAATTCACTTCTGAAAATCGTTACCTTGCCAAATTGCTGCCGC
The DNA here is from genome assembly GCA_031417575.1 of Rhodoferax sp. GTDB lineage: Bacteria > Pseudomonadota > Gammaproteobacteria > Burkholderiales > Burkholderiaceae_C > JANYCG01. The sequence goes on from JANOVW010000577.1 coordinate 1,734, forward strand.
GCATCTTCTTCTGAAAACCCCACCGTGCCAATGTTCGGATGGGTGAATACCGCCGTCGGGATGTACTGGTAACTCATGCTGCGCTGCGCCTT
>JANOVW010000578.1:0-6543 GCA_031417575.1 Rhodoferax sp.
CGAAACAGTACACGTGCCCTACAAAGGCACCGCCGACGCCGCGCGTGACCTGCTCGAAGGCCGGGTGCAGGCTTATTTTGATGCCGCCCCCACCGCCATCAGCAACAGCAAAACCGGCAAGATCCGCATGATTGGCGTGGCCGCGCCCCAGCGCAACGTTTACATACCCGAGGTGCCCACCATCGCCGAAGGTGGCGTGCAAGGCATTGATTTGGTGAGCTGGGTAGCCATTGCCGGCCCGGCCGGCATGGCCCCCGACCTGGTGGCCAAAGTGAACGCCGCTGTAGTGCAGGCCTTGTCGACCCCGCAAGTGAAAGAAGCCATCGCCCGCGGTGCCTATGAAGCCAGCCCCAGCACCCCGGCAGAGATGGCCGCCGAGATCAAATACGCCTACGATTCCTGGGGCCGCATGATCAAACAAATTGGGTTCGTGAAGCAATAAGGCCCACTAACGGCACAGTGCAGCCCATCAGGTCACGCTGGCCAGCAAACTGGCATTGCCCCCGGCTGCGGTGGTGTTGACGGTCACCGTCTGCTCGGTGCAAAAGCGGTACAGGTAATGCGGCCCGCCGGCCTTGGGCCCGGTGCCTGACAGGCCTTCGCCGCCAAAAGGTTGCACCCCCACCACCGCCCCAATCGTATTGCGGTTGATGTACACGTTGCCGATTCGGGCCGCCTGGGCCAGCGCTTGGGCGCGGGTGTCAATCCGGGTTTGGATGCCAAACGTCAGGCCGTAACCCAGCGCGTTAATTTGCGCCACCACCGCCAGCGGGTCACCGCGCCAGCGCACGATTTGCAGCACCGGGCCGAAAATTTCGGCGGTGACATCGGCAACGCGGGGCACCTCAATTGCCTTTGGAATCATCAAATTTGCTATGCTACTAGTAGCAAATAATGCAATATCATCATAAAAAATATCGCTTTTTTCTTTAGGGTTTTCGTGTAACAGGCGTTGAACATGCCGCGCAACCGTGGCATAGGCTTGGCCATCGATCAGGCGCGGCACGTCGGTGGTCAGCTCGGCACTGTCGCCGCACACCAGTTCGTCCATGGCGCCACGCACCATCCCGATCACCTTGTCGGCAATCGCCTCATGCACCAGCAGCAGGCGCAGGGCTGAACAGCGCTGGCCGGCACTTTTGAAAGCGCTTTGGATCACGGCGTCGCAAACCTGCTCGGGCAAGGCGCTGCTGTCAACCAGCATGGCATTGATGCCACCGGTTTCGGCAATCAGCGGGACGATCGGGCCGTCTTTGGCGGCCAGCGCCCGATTGATGATTTTGGCCACTTGGGTAGAGCCGGTAAACACCACACCGGCAATGCCCGGCTGCGCTACCAGCGCAGCACCCACGGTTTCGCCCGGGCCGTGGCACAGGATCACCGTGCCGTGCACCACGTGCCCAGGCAGGCCCTGTGCCAGCATTGCAGCATGCAACAGCCCAGCGGCTGCCTGCGCCACGCCCGGTGTTTGCTCAGCCGGTTTGGCCAGCACCGTGTTGCCAGTGGCAAGGGCTGCGGCTACCTGACCCATGAATATCGCCAGGGGAAAGTTCCATGGGCTGATACACACCCACACGCCGCGAGGCCGCAGGTGCAAGTGGTTGGTTTCACCTGTCGGGCCCGGCAGGGCCACAGGCTGCATGATGCGTTGTGCCTCCAGGGCGTAATAACGCAGGAAATCAACAGCTTCACGCACCTCGGCCACCGCATCGCCCCAGGTTTTGAAGGCCTCCTTGACCAACAGCGCGCAAAACTGTGGCATCTGGTTTTCCAGCGCATCGGCCGCCCGCAACAGCACCTGGGCTCGCCGGTCAGCCGGCATATTGCTCCAATATTGATAGCTAATTGTGCAATTCATATATGAACTATCGATGGTTTTTGCATCAGCAACTGCAACGGACGGCACCTCGCATGCCGCCAGCGCCTGCAACAACGGTGTGCTTTGCTGCGCATCTGCCAAGTCAACGCCCCGGCTGTTTTGGCGAAAGTCAGCCGTGGCAGAACTGGCCGCGCCAAACAGGTCGGGCGGCAGTGCCAGGGCCGATTGCGGCTCCAGCCGCAGCGGTGAGATCAGCAGCGCTCCCGTGCCGACCGACTCATCCGCCAACTGGTGCACAAACGACGAGTTGGCCCCGTTCTCCAGCAGGCGGCGCACCAGGTAAGCCAGCAGGTCGCGGTGCGAGCCCACCGGTGCATACACCCGGCACGCCACCAGCGGGTTTTTCAGCACTTCGCGGTAAACGCCTTCACCCATACCGTGCAGACGTTGCAGCTCAAAAGCGCCGCCCGACCGGGCCCCCATCTGCAAAATGGCCGCGATGGTGCCGGCATTGTGGGTGGCAAATTGCGGGTACACCGCATCGGGCGCGGCCAGCAAGGCGCGGGCGCAGGCCAAGTAGCTGACATCGGTGTGGTGTTTGTGGGTGAACACCGGGTAGTGGGCCAGGCCCATTTCTTGGGCGCGTTTGATTTCTGCGTCCCAATACGCGCCTTTCACCAGGCGGCACATGAAGGTCAGGCGGTAGCGCCGCGCCAGCGCCACCAGGTGCTCGACCAGCGGCAGGGCACGGCTTTGGTAAGCTTGCAGGGCGAGCCCAAAACCGGTCCAGTCGGGGTGGTGCTGGGCTATTTTTTGGGCCAAGGCTTCAAAAACGTCGAGCGACAATTCCAGCCGGTCGACCTCTTCGGCATCTATCGTGAGGTTGATCCGGGCGCGCGCCGCCAGTTGGCACAGTTGCCACGCGCGCGGCACCAGCTCGGCCATCACGCGGGCGTGTTGCGTGTGTTCATAACGCGGGTGCAGGGCGCTGAGCTTGATCGAGATGCCGTCGCGCCGACTCGGGTGCACGGCCGCCCGGGCATCCGCCCGCGCTGCAATGGATTCAATGGCGTGGCGGTAACTTTCAAAATAGCGCTGTGCGTCGTGCTGCGTGCGGGCGCCTTCACCCAGCATGTCATAGCTGAAGGTCAATTGCTGTTGCGACTGCCGCGCAGCGTCAGCCACCTGCTGCGCCTCGTCAATGGTTTGGCCCAATACGAACTGCTTGCCCAGCAGGGCCACTGCCCGCAAGGTGGCGGCCACTACGGTGCGGGCACCCAGCGTGGCCAACAGGCCGGGTTGGCTGGCCGCGCTGGCGGTGGCGCCGGTTTCGGGCAAAAAATGTTTGCTCAGGCCAATCGCGGCGGATGACAAGCGGGCCAGTGCCGAATCACCTGCGCCTTCAAAGTCGGCGCGGCCCAGCTGGTCTGCCGTCAGGGCAATGGCGGTCTCGGCATCTGGCACCCGCAGCAAGGCCTCGGCCAAGCGCATCAGCGCCAGCCCCTCGGCGCTTGAAATCGGGTATTCCTTCAGCAGAGTCTCCATCGCCCAAAAGGGTGGCGGGTGGTCGCGCACTGCTTGCACCCAGGGGCCTGCCTGGGCTGCCGCAGCGGCCCAGTCAAGCGCGCCATGCAGTCCGGACAAAAGGCCGGACACGGTGGCGGCTTCCGGGCGGTAGGGGGTTGGCAGGCGTTGGTTCATGGTGGGTATCCCAAAAAAATGTGAATCGGACAACAGGTGCTAATCCAAAACCCCCGGCCGTTGCCACATGGGCTGGGTCGGGCTGCACGGAGTGGTTGCCTGATCATCCGGTATTTGAAAATGAATTTCTCACTAAAATTAGCACCACAAACAAACAATTAATCAAGTATGGCAAACGAAAACAACGCTATCGACAAGATAGACCGAAAAATACTGAATATCCTGCAAACAGATGGCCGCATCAGCAACCTCAAACTGGCCGAGGCGGTGGCGCTCAGCCCCACCGCCGTGCTGGCACGTACCCAGCGGCTGCACAAAGAAGGTTTCATCCTCGGGTATGAGGCCCGCCTGAACCCCGCCAAACTCGGGCGCGGCATGGCGGTGTTTGTCGAAGTGCTGCTGGACCGCACCACGCCCAACGTTTTTGACGCTTTCAAGGCCGCCGTGCAGGTGCATGACGACATCATGGAATGCCATTTGGTGGCTGGCGGTTTTGATTACCTGCTCAAGCTGCGGGTAAGCGACATGGGGCACTACCGCGAATTTGCCGGCCGGGTGCTGTGGCAACTACCCGGCGTGCGCGAAACGCGTACCTATGCGGTGATGGAAGAGGTTAAAGAAACCACCCGGCTGGCGGTGTGAATGCCGGCGCAAGGCCGAGCTGCAGACCGTTGGAAGTGTCGTTTTAGTTTATTATTAAATCAATTTAAAATATTTATTGTTTATAAATTAAATATTTATGATATGATTATTATATCTAGTTGTGCTTGTATTTTATGAATTTTAATTATTATTTGAAAAAAATATTTTTAAACTAATTTATTTAAACAATAACAGGCCTTCGAAGTGCCAGCTGCGGTGCAAATTTGCTGCGTTTCAGGCTGAAAAACGCCTTCACATTGCGCACATTGGCGTCCGCCGTGAACAGGCGCTGCACCATGGCCAGGTAGCCCGGCATATCGCTGGCCAAGGTGATCAACACAAAGTCCGGCCCCGGCGACACCCGGTAACACTGCTGCACACCCGTGTCTGCGCTCACGCGGCTCTCAAACGCATCCAGCGCCAGCGCGTCTTGTCGCTCCAGGGTGATTTCCACAATCACCGTCAGGCCGTGCCCGATCAGCGGGGCCAGTTTGTCGGGGCTGAGGATCGCGATTTGCCGCTCAATCAAGCCCAGATCCTTCAGGCGCTTCACGCGGCGCAGGCAGGTGGGCGGCGAGGTAAAAACCCGCTCGGCCAGGGCCTGGTTGGTCAGGTCGGCATCGTGTTGCAGCTGGTCCAGAATCAACAAATCGGTGGCATCGAGTTCCGCAGCTAGGGCAGAGGGTTGAGATTTTGAAGAGGTTGGAGAATTTAGCTTTGAAATTGAACTCATTTTGAAATTAAATTTCTTGTTGAATAAATATTGAAATTAAAATCCAAAAATAGGTAAAAATCAATAGCCTATTTTGTATAACTACCACTAAAGTGACGGCCAACCCCCGTTTCACCTTTTTTTCACCCGTCGGGTTCAAGGAGTTTTTATGTGTGGCATCGTCGGCGCAGTCTCTACCCGCAACATCGTCCCCATCTTGGTGCAAGGCCTTCAGCGGCTCGAATACCGGGGGTATGACTCCTGCGGCGTGGCCGTGCATGCGGGCGGGCTTAAACGCGCCCGCAGCACCGCCCGGGTGGCCGAGTTGATGGAACAGGTGCAAGCCACTCACCTGGAAGGCCTGGTCGGCATTGCCCACACGCGTTGGGCCACGCACGGCGCACCGGCCGTGCACAACGCGCACCCGCACTTCAGCCACGGCCCGGGCGCGGATGCCGCCAGCAAACCCGGCCGTATCGCGCTGGTGCATAACGGCATCATTGAAAACCACGACGAACTGCGGGCCATGCTCAAGGCCAAAGGCTACGTGTTTGAGAGCCAAACCGACACCGAAGTCATCGCCCACCTGATTGACAGCATTTATGACGGCGATATTTTTGAGGCGGTCAAAGCGGCGGTGAAGCAACTGCACGGCGCCTATGCCATTGGCGTGTTTTGCAAAGACGAGCCCCAGCGCCTGATTGGCGCGCGCGCTGGTTCACCGCTGATTTTGGGTGTCGGCTTGGACGGCCAGGAGCACTTTTTGGCCTCTGACGCGATGGCCCTGGCGGGTGTCACCGACCAAATCGTCTACCTGGACGAAGGCGACGTGGTTGATGTGCAATTGGGCAAATACTGGCTGGTGGACAAAACCCACAAAGCCGTGGCTCCGGCCCAGCGCCCGGTTAAAACCGTGCTGGCACACAGCGGCGCGGCCGAGCTGGGCCCCTACCGCCACTACATGCAAAAAGAGATTTTTGAGCAACCCCGCGCGATTGGCGACACGCTCGAAGGTGTGCAAGCCATCGTGCCCGATCTGTTTGATGGCATGAATGGTGCCAGCGCCGAAGCGGTGTTCAAAGGCATCGATTCGGTGCTCATCCTCGCATGCGGCACCAGTTATTACAGCGGCTGCACGGCCAAATATTGGCTGGAGAGCATCGCCAAAATACCCACGCAAGTCGAAGTAGCCAGCGAGTACCGCTATCGCGATTCCGTGCCCAACCCCAAAACCCTGGTGGTCACCATCACCCAATCGGGTGAAACTGCCGACACCCTGGCCGCCTTGCGTCACGCGCAGGGCCAGGGCATGCGTCATACCCTCACCATCTGCAACGTGGCCACCAGCGCCATGGTTCGTGAATGCGAACTGAGCTACATCACCCGCGCGGGCATTGAGATTGGCGTGGCTTCAACCAAGGCCTTTACCGCACAACTGGCCGGGCTGTTTTTGTTGACGCTGGCGCTGGCCAAACCCCGTGGCCATTTGGACGCGGCGGAAGAAAACCGCCACCTCAAAGCCATGCGCCATTTGCCCGCCGCCTTGAGCGCCGTGCTGGCACTGGAACCCCAAATCATCGCCTGGGCCGAAGACTTCGCCAAAATGGAAAACGCCCTGTTTTTAGGCCGTGGCCTGCATTACCCCATTGCCCTGGAAGGCGCGTTAAAG
>JANOVW010000579.1:0-1623 GCA_031417575.1 Rhodoferax sp.
TGGACACTGAAGTCTTGTGGCACCGGATGTACCACCGCACCCGGGACTACGGGCGCAAAGGCAGCGTCGTCGCCGCCATCAGCGCGATCGACATCGCTCTTTGGGATATTGCCGGCAAGTTCCACCAACAACCGATTTGGCAACTGCTTGGCGGAGCCTTCAGACGACAAGTCCAACCCTATGCGACCGGCTTTTACCGGATAACCGGGCAGGGCGAGGCGACGCGACTGGCAGACGAAGCCCTGATGCACCATGCTGCCGGTTTTCGGGCCATGAAAATCAAGCTCGGCTTCGGGCTGAACGACGACATGGCCGTGATGACGGCCATTGGCCAAGCAATTCAAGGCAAGGATATTCGGCTGATGGTCGACACCAACCATGCCTATGGCCGCGCCGAAGCGCTGCGCCTGGGGCGCGCCCTTGAATCGCACAACCTGCTGTGGTACGAGGAACCCGTGGTGCCCGAGGACATTCAGGGGTACGCCTATTTGCGGCAAAAACTCGATATGCCCATTGCCGGTGGCGAAAACGAACACACCCTGTACGGGTTCAAGGAATTGCTGGCTGCCGGTGCGGTGGACGTCGCGCAGCCGGATCTGGGTTCGTGCGGTGGCATCAGCGCGGTGCGGCACATCACAGCGTTGGCACAAGCCCACGGCGTGTTGGTGAATCCACACGTCTGGGGCTCGGCCGTGGCGCAAGCTGCATCGCTGCAGGTATTGGCCGCGCTGCCGGTGGCACACCATTCGTTGTTTGCACAACAACCACTGCTGGAATACGATCGTTCATCGCACCCGTTTCGAGACCAGCTCACCAGCCAACCTGTGCGCATGGTGGATGGTTGGGTTCAGATTTCCGACAAGCCCGGGCTGGGTATCGAGGTCAACCGTGACGTGTTGGAAAAATACGCGACATGAAGCAGGCGCAGCACATGCCCCAACAAAAAGGCCACCGCAAGGTGGCCTTTGTTTTTTGCCAGGGCTGCTGAATCAGGCGGCCAGACGCTGCTCCAGCTTCAAACGCGTGGCTTCGAGCTCCTGGGGCAAATGGTGCTTCAACTGCGTGAACAGCTCCGTGTGTAGTTTCAGCTCGGCCTGCCAGGCGGCCTTGTCGAAACTCGTCACCGTGTTGAACTGGTCTTGGGTGAAATTCAGGCCGGTCCAGTTCAACTCTTCGTAAGTGGGGCTGACGCCAAAGGGCTGGTCCACGCCTTTTGCCGTGCCTTCAATACGGTCGATCATCCACTTCAGCACGCGCATGTTTTCACCGTAACCGGGCCAGACGAATTTGCCGTCAGCACCTTTGCGGAACCAGTTGGTGCAGAACACCTTGGGCACGGTGGCGCCGGCGGCCTCGAGCTTTTGGCCCATATTGAGCCAATGCTGGAAGTAGTCGCTCATGTTGTAGCCGGCAAAGGCGATCATGGCGAACGGGTCGCGGCGCACCACACCTTGCTGCCCGGCGATGGCGGCCGTGGTTTCAGAACCCATGGTGGCGGCCATGTAAACGCCTTCCACCCAGTTGCGGCCTTCTGATACCAGCGGCACGGTGGTGGAGCGGCGTCCACCAAAGATGAAGGCGTCAATCGGCACACCTTTGGCATCGTCCCAGGCCTCGTCCAGC
>JANOVW010000580.1:0-1749 GCA_031417575.1 Rhodoferax sp.
CGCCGATTCACCCTGGACGGTGAAAACCGGCCCCGACGGTGTGGCCTTGGTGGATGATTTACCCGATGGCGCGGCCAGCCTGCAAGTTTGGCACGGCCTGTTGACCACGGCCCCCAAACCACAGCCCGCCACCTTGGGCGCAAGTCCCGGCAAAGCCACGGTGCAGCTCGAGGTGTTGCCACGCAGGCGGCGAAGTTGAATGCCCGAGCCTGGGGTTAACAACGGGCCAGGTTGGGTACGTGCACGGCGTTGTCGCCGATGGGCATTGAGCGTGACATTGGGCCGCAATGACATTGCCCTGAATCTGCACAGTTCGGTCTTTTCCGGTATGCTTTTCGGCTTGCCGTGATGATCCATTCTGACCGGTTCATTTTTTGAAACCTCAAAGGAGACCCCTGTGTTTGAAAGCCTGCTTCAACCTGCCCGCCGCCACTTCCATCGTGTGGTGGGCGCTGCCGTCATCCTCGGGGTGGCAGCCTTCGCCGGCGCGGCCCACGCCGCCGCACCCATGGTCAAAAAATCCGGCCCGGGTTATTACCGCATGATGCTGGGTGATTACGAAATCACCGCGCTGTCAGACGGCACGGTTACCTTGCCCGTCAACAAAATCCTGCAAAAAATCACCGAAGCGCAGGTTGACCGCGCTTTGGCCGCGCAATCGTTGGTGAGCCCGCTCGAGACCTCCGTCAACGGCTTTTTGATCAACACCGGCGCCAAGCTGATCCTGATCGACACCGGTGCCGCCAAGCTGTTTGGCCCCACCTTGGGCAACCTGGCTGACAACCTTCGCGCTTCAGGCTATACGCCCGAGCAGGTCGACGAGGTGTACGTGACGCACATGCACGCCGACCACGTGGGTGGCCTGATGAACGGCACCGCCCGCGCTTTCCCCAACGCCATTGTGCGGGCCGACAAAGCCGATGCCGACTTCTGGCTCTCCAAAGAAAACCTCGACAAAGCACCCGATTCCGCCAAAGGCTTTTTTCAGGGTGCGCAGGCTTCGCTGAACCCCTATGTGAGCGCCGGCAAGTTCATGGCCTACGAGGGCAGCACCGAGCTGTCAGGTGGCATTCGCGCCATCGTCACCCGCGGCCACACCCCGGGCCACACCGTGTTCTCCGTCGAAAGCAAGGGCCAGAAGATGCTGGTTTTTGGTGATTTGATGCATGTGGCGGCTGTGCAGTTTGCCAACCCCGAAGTCACCATTGCCTTTGACAGCGACGCCCCGACCGCCGCCGACATGCGCGCCGCGCTGTACCGCGAAGCCGTGCGCGAGCAATACATCATGGCCGTAGCGCACATCAGCTTTCCGGGCCTGGGGCGTTTGAAGTCAGACAACGCCACCGGGTACGTCTGGATGCCGGTGAATTACTCTGTTGTCAAATAGTTGTAAGTTAAACTGGTTTAATGTTGACGTATTAATTGCATAACGTGTTATATAAATAATAGTAAAATTACTTAAAATATATATATTATTTGTATAAATACCAATTAATTGTGTTTATTGCAACGTAAGCAACATGCCCCACCAAGGCCGCCGAGAGAAATCTGGCGGCCTTTTTTTGCATAGTGTTGTTGGCCGTGCCTGGGGAAGAGCTGTCGGAAAAACTGACACTGTCACGCTGCGACGCAGTCGACGGCCGTGGCAAATGGGTGGGCTGTTTGTCAAGTCAATGATTTCAAAGAGGAATTTAAACGCTATACGTCATCGGCACGTAATTTGCTTGGGTCGATGGCGACGGCGGTTTT
>JANOVW010000581.1:0-1794 GCA_031417575.1 Rhodoferax sp.
GCGCTGGTGATCTCGACCCCGGTCACCATCGTGAGTGGTCTGGCAGCAGCCGCGCGCCAGGGCATTCTGGTTAAAGGCGGTGTTTACCTCGAAGAGGGCCGCAAGCTGACCTGGCTGGCGCTTGACAAAACCGGCACCATCACACACGGCAAACCGGTGCAAACCGATTTTGTGGCGCTGAATGGCGCAGTGGATGCGCAGGTGCGCAGTTTGGCGGCAAGCCTGGCGGACCGCTCCGATCACCCGGTCTCGCGCGCCGTGCGTGCTGCGGCACAGCGCGACAACGTGGTTTTGCAAGACGTGACAGATTTTGCGGCACTGCCTGGGCGTGGCACCCAAGGCACGATCGGCGGCAAGGTGTACTACTTGGGTAACCACCGGCTGATTCATGAACAGGGCCGTTGCTCCGACGAACTCGAAGCCCGCTTGTCGGCGTTGGAGGAACAAGGCAAAACGGTCATTCTGCTGACCGATGACCAGCGCGTGCATGGTTTATTTGCGGTGGCCGATACGGTGAAGGAGAGCAGCCGCCAGGCCATCGCCGAGCTTCACGCCCTGGGCATCAAAACCGTGATGCTGACCGGCGACAACGCCCACACCGCCCGGGCCATTGCAGCGCAAGTGGGCATTGATGAGGCGCTGGGCGACCTGTTGCCTGAAGACAAGCTCAAAGCCATTGAAGCCAGAACACGCCAAGCAGGCCAAGACGGCAAAGTGGGTATGGTGGGCGATGGCATCAACGACGCCCCTGCACTGGCGCGCGCAGACATCGGTTTTGCGATGGGCGCAGCGGGCACCGGCACCGCTATTGAAACAGCCGACGTGGCCTTGATGGACGACGACCTGCGCAAATTGCCGCGCTTTGTTCGCCTGTCCCGCCAAACCCATGCCCTGCTGGTTCAGAACATCGTGTTGGCGCTGGGAATCAAGGCGGTGTTTTTGGTGTTGACGCTAACCGGCGCTGGCACCATGTGGATGGCCGTGTTTGCCGATGTGGGGGCCAGCCTGCTGGTGGTGGGCAACGGGCTGCGGTTGCTGCGTCGGTGATGGCGCTGAGCGGTTTCGGTCGGCGCTAGGGCGCTTCTGACTACTTCGGTGCCAAAACCGCCATGGTGATGCGCGAGACGCAGGTGAGTTCACCCGCGTCGTTACGCATTTCAATGTGCCAGACCTGGGTGGTGCGGCCGATGTGCACCGGGCGGGTGATGCCCGTGACCCATCCTGAGCTGGCCGCCTTGAGGTGGTTGGCGTTGATGTCCAGCCCCACCACCCGGTGGCCGGGTTCAGCAGCCGAAGCTGCACCGCAGGAACCCAGGGTTTCGGCCAACACCACACTCACGCCGCCGTGCAAAATGCCGTGGGGCTGAATGGTGCGTTTATCGACCGGCACACGTGCCCGGATGAAGTCGTCGCCCACTTCCAAAAATTCAAGGCCCAGGGTTTCGCCAACGGTGCCCCGATGGATGTGCGTCAGGCGCTCAATGCTGATGGGTTGTTTCCAGATGCTCAAAATGGCCCCAATAATCAAAAATAATTAATTTACAATCTTACCATACATATTAATGGCATATTGTTCATGTAATAATTGCACAACAAGCTATTAAATATATATCAATAATGCTATTAAAATGTACAAAATGTCATATGAAATGTATTCACAGCAATTTGTAGAAGGTGATGCTCACCCCGTTGGGTGCACGTGCACCGCAGCCTACGAAGATGTTTTCGGTCATCCACTGCAAGCGCGGGGTTGACACCTCAAACACCGGGGTGCAGCGGAAGTAAACCCGCGCC
>JANOVW010000582.1:0-2365 GCA_031417575.1 Rhodoferax sp.
GGATGGCCATGCGCGAGAGCCGCGCGCACGACAAGGCCAACTGGGCCTCAACCACCTGAAGATTGGCGGCGCTCTCGTCCAGCACCCTTTGCGCCACAAAATTTTGCGCCACCAATTCCTGGTTGCGTTTAAGGTTGGCCATGGCGATAGATACCTGCGCCTGCGCCTGCCTGATTTCTGCACGCTGCAACACGTCATCCAGTTGCACCAGCACCTGCCCCTTGCGCACCCGCTGGCCGTCGGTAAAGCCCAGCTGTTTGATTCGGCCCGCTACCTCGGGCCGAAGCATGACGCTTTGACGCGACCGCAAAGAGCCAACCGACTGGGCATCGTCCTGCAATTGCATTTTTTCAACCTTGGCCACTTCCACCCCGGCGGGCCGAACCGAAGCTGCCGACGCTGCACCAGCTGCGGCACTGGCGGTGACACCCGGCGCTGATGCGGTAGGCCCTGCGGCAGAACCCACAGCACCACCACCCATTTCAGTCGGCACTTTTGGTTTTGACTGGTACCACCAAGCGGCACCCGATGCTGCGGCAATGCCAATAACGGCGGTCACGTAATAACTTGCTTTGGAAGCCATGTGTCGTTGTGAAGTTGTAGGCTGAAGAAAAAAGACGCGTTTTGGCCGGAAACCATGCCAAACCTTTGATCCGAAACTGTAGCAGGGATGGCACTTTTGCGAATGCGTGGTTTTACGGTTGCCCCTACGCCATCACCTCCAATCCACGTCGAAAAGGTCACCTTTTGGGGAGCTTTACCTCTGCTTCACAAACCGCAAGCGCCGTGCGGCAGCGCTTTGGCACCCCAGGCTGATCAACCGCCCTGAAGAACCTGGTCAACACCCCGATTCGCCAAGGCATCGGCCCGTTCGTTACCCGGGTTGCCTGCGTGCCCCTTAACCCAGCGCCAGTCAATTTGGTGGCCTCCCTGGGCCACCAGGGCGTCCAGCTTCTGCCACAAATCGACGTTTTTGACAGGTGCTTTGGCCGCCGTGCGCCAACCACGGGCCTTCCAGCCTTGTATCCACTCCGTGATGCCTTGGAGCACGTATTGGCTATCCAGGTAAACAATCACCTCACACGGACGCTTCAAAGCCGCCAGCCCTTCAATGACGGCGGTTAATTCCATGCGGTTGTTGGTGGTGGCCAATTCACCGCCGAAAAGCTCTTTTTCAGTTTCGCCTTTCAGCAACAAAGCACCCCAACCGCCCGGCCCGGGGTTACCTTTGCAAGCACCATCTGTGTACAGGGTGACGGCTGTCATTCACCCACCCCAATTTGGCTAGGCAAGGACAAGCAGCTTAAGCGGCCAGCTTTTGGTGCGACAAGGTGCGCCGGTGCGCGTCTGAAAGAAGAATAATTTCTGGTATTGATCATGTGAAGGTGGAAATGCCAATGCCAAACGCCGCGGATCGGGATGTTGAATGGCATCGCGTTTGCGCACAATTTGTATTTAATTAATAAATAATATTATTCCAGATACAAAAGAATTTTTGTTCAGTAAAAAATTGCATTGAAAGTTACATAAATTATAGCTATTTTATTTAATTTAAATATATTAATTTTTTTAAAATTAAATAAAATTGATACTATTAGAGCAACTTTACGTCGATTTCCAGTCAGTCCAAACACCTAGAATGCCGCCCATCCCACCAAAGCATCGCAGTGCTAGGCATCGTCACCCGATTGCCGACGCGATTGGTTGACCACCGAAACCGGTGCGTTGGCACGGCTGGTTACAGCCTTCCAGGGCACGCCCAGCAATCGCACGCCACGCACACGTTTTACGGCAACCACAAAATAAACGGCGCCAAAAATAGGCCACCAACGGCGGCCCAGCCGATCCATCCAGGCATATCGGTCAAGCCATCCCTGGCTTTTGACGGAGGGCCGATAACAACCAAACCGGCTGGTCTCCACCTCAAAACTCAAAAGCCTGAGCCAGTCACGCAAACGCCAATAACCAATGAAGTCGCCCTGTTGCGGCAAATAGGTTTCGCCAAAACCGGCCCGTAGATACCAGCGCGCCCGGCGCTGCCGAAACCCCCAAAGGCTCACCGGGTTCAGGCCGCTGATAATGACGCGCCCCTCTGGTACCAAGACGCGCTCTACTTCCCGCAGACAGGCATGGGGGTCAGCCCCCAATTCGAGCGTATGCGGCAAAATGACCAGATCCAGGCTATTGGCCGCAAATGGCAGGGCTGAAAACTCGCTCACAAATGCAACCGCACGCCGGTTGGTGTTTGAAATGGTGGCGGTTTGGGGCTCACCCGCCGCCAGCCAGCGGTGGGGCATACGGTTGCCTTTGAGAGCATCGATCTCATTCAAACCCAGTTGCACGGCATGAAAGCCGAACAAGTCTG
>JANOVW010000583.1:0-4708 GCA_031417575.1 Rhodoferax sp.
CCGAGCATGGCCAGATCGGCACAGCACCCGAAGTTGCCACTCGCACCAAGGTCATCAAGGCAACCAAAACTGAAACCGTGGCTTCCTTGGCCAAGCGTTATGGTCTGAGCGTGGCCTCAGTGGCCCAATGGAACAACATGACAACCCAAGGCAGTTTTTCAAAGGGTCAACAAATCACCTTGATGCTACCGGTCAAGGGCGGTGGATCGTCCAAAAACAAGGTTGCTGTTGGTAAACGTCCCCCGGCAAAATCGACTGCTCCAATACGGAAAAAGTCACGACGCTAAGGAATGGCTGACTGGCAATAGCCGCCCGCCATTCCCTTTACACAAGCCTTCTGTTCACACAGGTTCAGGCCCAGAACTTGAGTTTGGCACGTCTGGCAAATTCGTTGGTATAGGTTTTGGGAAGTGATATTTTCCCCGCCACAACCGAACTGTCATAACTGCTCAGTGCTCTGAGCGCCGTGCGCGGGCCTTCATCCTGCACCAGCCCGTCAATGGCCAGTGCCTCTCGCACTTTGTTGAACGCCGACAGGTACAGGCCACGGTCGCCCAGAAAATAAGGTTCTGGCACCGCCTTGATGATGTCGCCTGGGCCCGCCGTTTGCAACCACTTGAGCGCATGCACGATGCCGTTGGCCAAGGCTTGGGCCGTGTTTGGATTTTTTTGCAGAAACTCGCTGGGCGCATACAAACAGCTGGCCGGCATGGGGCCACCAAACAAGGCCAAGGTTCCTTTCATTGTGCGTGTATCAACAATTGTTCGCACATCTCCCTTGTGCTCCAGCATGGTCATCATGGGATCAATGGTGCTGACCACATCAATCTGGCCGGAACGCATGGCGGTGATAACGCCTATTGACGTGCCCACCCCCACAAAACTCACATCCTCCGGTTTGATATCGGCTTGTGCCAACACCAGCTTGGCCAACATGTGGGTAGAGGAACCCATTGCCGAAACGCCGATTTTTTTATTCCGCAGGTCTGCCCAGGTTTTGTAATTGGCGAGTGTTTTGGTGGAATAACCCATCGCAATCGCAGGGGACCTCCCTTGCAAGACAAACGCCTGGCAAAACTGGTTCTTGCCCTGCAAATGGATCGTGTGTTCATAGGCGCCGCTCACCACATCGGCTCCGCCAGACAGCACCGCCTGCACCGCGACGGTACCGCCGGCAAAATCGCTGATCTCCACATCTAGCCCCTCATCCCTGAAAAAGCCCAATTGCTCGGCGATGGTCAAGGGCAAGGAATAAAACGCGGCCCGCCCGGCCACGGCAATGGCCACTTTGGATTTTTCTGGCTTGCTTTGCGCCCAAACTTGCGATGCGACGTGGGGCAACGCCACAAAAGCGGCCACCCCCGCCAGCACCTGGGCGAGTTGACGCCTGGCAAGGCGCTGGCCGTGGCCGAGGCTATGACTGATGGGTTTGGACATTGAGCTCCCGCTGATTTTTGTGTTTTTGTTTGATTGCGACGTTAAATGTGTCGCGACAAAAACGCATCGGGAACATCCCGAACGGGTTTTTACTGAGTCGCCATCGGAAGAAGCGCCCCGGAACCCGCTGCGACCGCTAGCCCCAATCGGGGGCGCCATGCCGTCGAGCTACTGCCGCCCTACCGCCGCGCTACCGCCGGTCGGCAAACGCGTGGGCAATGGTGCCCAAGTCAACGTACTCCAGCTCGCTGCCCACAGGCACACCCCGAGCCAGGCGCGTCAATTTAAGCCCGGTGCCGGCCACCGCTTCGTTGATCACGTGGGCGGTTGCTTCGCCTTCCGCTGTGAAATTGGTGGCCAAAATCAGCTCGCGCACGTCACCTTCAGACAGGCGGTCCAGTAACTTCTTGATACCAATTTCTTTGGGGCCGATGCCATCCAGGGGGCTAATCCGGCCCATCAAGACGAAATACAAACCCATATAAGCACCGGTTCGCTCCACCGCCGCCTGATCGGCTGGTGTTTCAACCACGCACAGCTTGCTGCGGTCACGCCGGGCATCCAGGCAAGTTGCGCAAACTTGTCGCTCAGTGAAGGTGTGGCAACGCTCACATTGGCGCACCACGCTGGCTGCCTGCGCCAGCGCCGCTGAAAGCGCCTGCGCTCCCGGTCGGTCATGTTGCAACAGGTGAAAAGCCATGCGCGACGCAGACTTGATACCAACGCCGGGCAAGCGCCCCAATGCCTGTACCAAAACCTCCAGGGCGTTGGAGTCAGCCATTCAAGCTGTTTGAGCTGAGATTCGTCAAATGGAGGATCAAAAGGGCAGCTTCATACCAGCTGGCATCCCAGCCGTGAGTTTGCCCATTTTTTCCTGCGACGTATCTTCTGCCTTGCGCACAGCCGCATTGAATGCCGCCGCCACCAGGTCTTCCAACATGTCTTTGTCGTCGGCCAGCAAACTGGGGTCAATGCTGACGCGGCGCACGTCGTGCTTGCAGGTCATCGTGACTTTGACAAGGCCGGCACCGGATTCGCCCGTGACCTCAATATTCCCGAGTTCGTCCTGGGCCTTTTTCATGTTGTCCTGCATGGCCTGCGCCTGTTTCATCAGGCCGGCGAGTTGTCCTTTGTTGAACATGGGTAACTTTCTGAAAATACTGAAGGTAAAAAGGAATTGGAAAATAATGTTCAAAGAATGGCTTTGATGCTGCCAGGCACGATTTTCGCGCCAAAGTCGCGCATCATCTCCTGAACGAACGGATCTTCAAAAATAATGCGCTCGGCAATCAATTGCCGCTCCTGTTGCAATTGCCGAATGCGCCGGGCGGGGCTATCGGTAACCCGCCCGATTTCCACGACCAATTTGACAGGATGATCAACCAACTGAAGCGCAGCTTGCAGCCTTTCCCGGCTGCCAGACTGGTTCAGTGATTCACGCTCGACCCGCAACAACCATTGGTCGATGTCACGCGCAACCAATTGGGATTGCAACGCCAATTCACGAACCAATGCGGCCACCAAATCGTTGGCAACCAAACGCTGCAC
Source organism: Rhodoferax sp. (assembly GCA_031417575.1). Taxonomy (GTDB): domain Bacteria; phylum Pseudomonadota; class Gammaproteobacteria; order Burkholderiales; family Burkholderiaceae_C; genus JANYCG01. The sequence continues at coordinate 2,986 of JANOVW010000583.1, forward strand.
CAGCTCAAACCAAAAATCACCTTCAGGCGTTTTGACAACAGGTGCCGTACTGGCCTGCGACTTGGCCACCTCAGCGGCGGACTCCGATTGGACGTGCACCGGCACGGCCATCGCCTGGGTCGCATGGCGGGCATAGGCAGTGGCACTGTTGCTTTCACGAAATGAAGGCGTGGCCAGATCGGGTTGGGGCCGCTCAACAACGGTCAGAAGCTTACCCTGTGGCGCTTGCGTGGGTGCGGTGGCTTCATCAGGTTTTGGTCCAGTCGGCGCGGCTGGCGCTGAGGTGCTCGTATTGACCGGGGGATTGGCCAGCGGGGCGGCGGCGGACGTGACGGGAAAAGCGACGGCGGCAACGACCGCGATGTTGGTTCGTGTGGGGCTTGCGCCTACCGCCGCGCCTGATTCGCGCCGTCCAAATTCAGAAGTTTTTTTTTCTGAGGCCGCGTCAACGGCTACTGGTTTAAAAGCCAGAAGACGCAAAAACACCATCACCAAACCACTGTATTCATCAGGTGCCAGGCCCACTTCTGCGCGCCCCTGCAAACACAGGCTGTACAGCAATTGGGTTTCATCACGCGGCAACATCAGGGCCAACCGGCGAATGTCAGCCGCATCCGGGTCGTCATCTGTTTCGGGAGCGGCATCTGCCTGTATCACGGCCATACGCTGCAACACTGCGCTGGTTTCATCCAAGGTGGAAACAGCGCCCAAACCTTGCTGACGCAACCCTTCAACGATCTGCACAACGGCCCGGCCATCCGATGTTGCCAACGCATCGATCAGGGCAAAAATGTGAGCGCGATCAACACTGCCCAGCATTTGCCGCACGGCAGCCGCTTCAATTTTGCCGTTGCCATAGGCGATGGATTGGTCTGTCAATGAAAGCGCGTCGCGCATGGAGCCCCGGGCGGCGCGAGCCAGCAGCCGCAAAGCCAGGGGCTCCGCTGCAACCTGCTCAACCTGCATCAGCTGAACCAAGTGCTCCAAAATGGTTTCAGGTGCCATCGGCCGCAAATTGAACTGAAGACATCGGGACAATACCGTTACAGGTACCTTTTGCGGGTCGGTGGTGGCCAGGACAAACTTGAGGTATTCCGGCGGCTCTTCCAACGTTTTCAACATGGCGTTGAAAGCATGCCCGGTGAGCATATGCACCTCGTCGATCATGAACACCTTGAAGCGGCCTTGAACCGGCTTGTAGGCGGCCTGCTCCAACAAGGCTTGCATTTCGTCAACACTGCGGTTTGACGCGGCATCCAGCTCGGTGTAATCGACAAAACGGCCACTGTCGATATCCCGGCACGCGTCGCAGGTGCCACACGGTGTGGACGTAATGCCACCCTGGCCGTCTGCACCTTGGCAATTGAGCGATTTGGCGAGAATCCGCGACACGGTGGTTTTGCCTACACCGCGCGTACCCGTAAACAAATAGGCATGGTGCAACCGACGGGATTCCAACGCATTCACCAACGCCCGCACCACATGCTCCTGCCCCACCATCTCTGAAAAATTCCGGGGGCGGTTTTTACGGGCGAGGACGAGGTAGGACATGGCTTGATTCTAGAGGGGGCCGCGACCCGGGAAGCGGTGGAGCGTGGGGCTAAAAAAATTGACACCGGGCCGCCCCATAGGAAATTAGTCCCATTGGGGGGCAACGACCCGCAAAGGGTGGAGCGAGGGGGTAAAATACACCTCGACGGGCCTTCCCGCATGGGGAAGCGGC
>JANOVW010000584.1:0-9968 GCA_031417575.1 Rhodoferax sp.
CATTGGGCGTGGAGCCCAGCTGGATTCGCAGGCTTGTCTTCGTGCTTCCAACCCACTTTCGGCTCTCGTCAAAACGAAACGCAATGTAGGTTGCCTCAAAGTTTCCGGGGCCGACCTGCTTCCAAGCACCATGTCCACCGCTCAGTGTTGGGTGTGTGTCACCACTGCGGAAAAACGTCCCATCAGAAGAAAACGTCAGCATGTTCTTTCCCACGCCACGAGAGCGTTCCGAGCTGACGAGCCATGCCCCGACCAGCGGAGATGGCGTACTGACCGCCGTGGCACACCCGGAAAGGACGGTTACAAATGCTACCGCGGTTATCAATCGTCTACGAGTAGTCATGTCTAACTCCGGCAAAAGGGCGCCAATAGAAGGCGCAGGATCGGGCAAATTGAGGACGCGCCGCCGTCTCTCCATTGTGCGGCCTAACGTGATGGAGCCGAGCGCCTATCTTGGCATTTCCAAGTTAGACGACGAAATATACTGGAAAGGATCCCATTGAAAGCGAAGTACGGCAAGCGGAAAAGCCCATGCCACTTGGGTTTTCTGACAAATTCATTGGAAGCTAAATCCATTGCTAGGCCCTCAAAGTCTGTCGTCTATCCTGGCGAAACAAGGCTTGCATTGCCTCCGCTTCTTTCGACGGCTAATCAATCAAAATTGTAGGTCAGCGGAACACATGGCCAACTGAACGCTAACGCGGCAAACCTGAACTCTACGACCGCCTGCTCAGTGGCCGCACATTGGAGTTCCAGCAAGCAGCCACACACCAGTACCAGCAACCGCTGCGCTGCCCCATTCCAGCTAATGCCGCTGGATATGAATTCAAACTGTCACTGTCACCCTCAGAAAAGTCGCTCGAGTTTCAGTTCGGCCAGGGGTTGTGCTCACGTTTTGGGCTTTAAACAGTGTTTCCAATTGTTCCTGCAGGTCTGCGACTCGGCCACTTTTCTCTGCGGCCTCGAAGGCATTCATCGTCGGGCCGTAATAGTTTCTGAACTTTTCCAACGATTCCTCGATGGAGTCCGAGCTGCGAAAGGTAAAGGTGTCGCGCTCAAAGGAGACCTTTGCGGCATCGATACCGGCAGCTACAAAGCGCTCTGTCACATTGCTCTCAACACCCCAGGTCATCGGACTGATGAAACCCTCCGGGGGAGGTGGCGTGAACGCTGAACTGACCTTCAGGATTTGGGCCACCAAGGTTGGATCATTAGGTATCCAATTGCCCATGACGATTCGTCCACCCGGGCGGGTGACGCGCACCATTTCTTTGGCAACGTCAAACGGCCTTGGTGCGAACATGGCGCCAAAAATACTCACGACGAGATCAAAGCTCCGATCCTGCAGGCTCTCTAGGTTGGAGGCATCACCTTCCTGAAATTTGCAGTTGGCCAAGCCGAATTCGCTTGCACGCAAATTTCCGGCTGCGACAAGGTTGCTTGCGATGTCAACACCCAGAACATCTGCGCCGAGTTGTGCAGCTGGGATGGCGGTCGTACCGTCGCCACATCCCAGGTCAAGTACCTTCATTCCCCGGGTTACGCCAAGTTTCGCAACGAGGGCCGTACCGCTCTCTCGCATGGTTTCTGCGATGCGCGTGAAGTCGCCCTTTTCCCATAGAGCCTTATTTGGGTTCATCGGATATTCCTTTCTGTATCGCGTTAAAAATGGTTGGGGCGCAGACGGGTGAACTGACAAATCTGAATGCGACCGATGGAAGTTGCGAGTCTAGCCAGCGAAAGCGGCATTGGCAACAGGAAAAGCTCGGGCTCCCGATCCAACTATGGATTCAGGTTGGATTTGAACTGTGCATCACGTTGGCTTACACACGAAATGTCAACAAGCAGCCGGATGCCGAAGATGATCAACCGAAAGTCGACGCTGCGTAAGTTGCAATTTGGGTGCTCCAAAGCCGAAGTTGAAAAAGGGCTTCGGTCAGTCGATTTCCAGCATGTCAAAGCCGGAAATGTAGAACCGGTATCGCGACAATCCAGCCATCGCTTATTTGGCGGGTCCCCTCAATTCGATGACTGCTTTAAGGCGATGGGTTCTAGGTTGTGTACTTCCACTTTGGGTCGGAAGCAGGCGTTTGTCACGTTCGCTCAAGAATTCGCCCTCGATCAGGCCGGCGGTGCATTCTGCGCAGCGGCATCAAGGAGGAGTCTGCGGCCCTAGGCCGCGACGAGGGACAGCCGCAGAGCAGAGTGCACCGTCGGACTGATCGCGCCCTCAACCTGCCAAGCCCAATGGTGTATTTAAACCAGACCTGGGCCGGCCCAGGATCAGTCAATAATCCCGCAATGACCCCCGAACTCAGTATCCAGGCCCACGTCGCCACCCTCACCCTGCGCCGCCCTGCCCAGGCCAACCGCCTCGAACCCGATGATTTGCAAACGCTGGCTAACCATATCAACACCGTGAACCACAACCCCGAGGTGCTGGTGTTGCGGCTGGTGGCTACGGGCAAATATTTTTGCAGCGGGTTTGACATTGGGCAGATTGGTGCGGCGCGGCATGTCAATTCGCCGGTTTCATTTGAGGGGCTGGTGGATGCGATGGAAAACGCGCGGCCGGTTACGGTGGCAGTGATACAGGGCGGCGTGTATGGCGGCGCGACTGATTTGGCGCTGGCGTGTGATTTTCGGGTGGGGGCGCGGCAAGTCGATATGTTCATGCCCGCTGCTCGGCTGGGCCTGCACTACTACCAGAGCGGGCTGGAGCGGTATGTGCAGCGCTTGGGGTTGAACGCGGCCAAACGCCTGTTTTTGACCGCCGAGCGGCTCGATGCCAACGCCATGTATGCCATTGGCTTTCTCACCCATTTGTGTGAAGCCGATGAATTGACGGCCACCGCTGACGGGCTGGTGAACAACTTGTCGGCCATGGCACCGTTGGCGCTGCTGGGCATGAAGAAGCACCTGAACCAGATTGCCCGGCAGTCGCTCGATACCCAATCATTGGCAGCGGTAATTGCAGCGTGCGGGCAATCGGCAGACCTGAAGGAAGGCGCGGCCGCTTTTGCCGAACGGCGAAGCCCCCGCTTTACCGGAAAATAGGAAATGCAGCAGGCAAGCCGCGCGAAAGCCGAGGGTTGCGGGGGCTTGAATTGTGGTCAGCCTGCACCAATTGAGGGAAACGCGCCATACTGGCGGACCAACTCAATCGTAAAACCAACACCGTTTAAAACGGGTCAAGCACTGCCTTGCCAACCATGGGCACCAGCGACAACCGGGCTTCAGCCGCCCACAGGAGATAACAACCATGCTCAAATTCACCGGATGCGATGCGGCCACCCAATTTGCCGCGCCCGAGGCGGCCCAAGTGCTGCGCGGCATTACCCGCGGGTTTGAAAAAGAAAGCCTGCGCGTAGCATCCGATTCGCGCCTGTCACAAAAGCCGCACCCGCTGGGATTGGGCTCCAAACTCACCCATCCGTGGATCACCACCGACTATTCTGAAGCTCTGCTCGAATTCATCACGCCACCCTCGCCAGACCGGGCCTTTCACCTGGGGTTCTTGCGCGATATTCACCGCTTCACGACACAAAACCTGGGTGACGAGTTGATCTGGGCCAATTCCATGCCGGGTTGGCTGGGTGACGACCCCGATATTCCGCTGGCGCACTACGGCACCTCCAACACGGCGCGCATCAAATACGTTTACCGCGAAGGCTTGGGCCTGCGCTATGGCCGCCACATGCAGACGATTGCCGGCGTGCACTACAACTGGTCGTTGCCTATTGCTTTTTGGCAAAACCTGTATGACTGTTGCCGCGCCACGGGTGATTTGCAGGATTTCATCAGCGAGCGGTATTTTGGGTTGATACGCAATTTTTTACGCTACAGCTGGCTCATCCCTTACCTGTTTGGTGCCTCACCGGCATTGCATTCGTCATTTCTTCGGGGCGGCAAACCTGAACTGGAGCACCTGGGCGAAGACACGCTGTATGGCCGCTACGCTACCTGCCTTCGCATGAGTGATCTGGGCTACCAAAACCGGGCCCAAAGCAAGCTGCACATCAACTTCAATTCGCTCGAAGAATACACAGCTGCGCTGGATGCCGCCATTCACACGCCCGACCCATATTACCAGGCCATTGGTGTGCGCGAAGGTGATGAGTGGAAGCAGCTCAACGCCAACGTGCTGCAAATTGAAAACGAGTTCTATGCGGGCATTCGCCCCAAACGCATTGGCATGAAAGGTGAACGCCCGGCCATTGCCCTGAAAAAATACGGGGTTGAGTACCTGGAAGTGCGCCTGTTTGATTTGAACCCGACGATCGATATTGGCATATCGCCAGACCAGCAGACCTTTTGCGACACCTTTTTGATGATGTGCCTGCTGCGCGAAAGCCCGCCCATTTCGCCGCGCGAACAAGGCGAGAACGACGAGAACAAGAGCCGTGTGGTAACCCGCGGGCGCGACCTCGATTTGCACCTGCTGGTGCACAACACCGAACAGGCCTTGGGGCCCTTGGCACATGAGCTGTTTGAAGACATGGCCCCGTTTGCGCGCATGCTCGACAGCGCCTACGCCAGCACCGATTTCAGCCAAACGTTGGGCCTGTTGCGCCAGCGCATTGACCACCCGGAAACCACGCCATCAGCGCAGGTTTTGCAGGGCATTTTGACTGCGGGCGGGCTGATTCCCTACACCTTGAACCTTTCGCAACAGCACAAAACCGCGCTGTTGGCGCAGCCGCTAGACACCACCAAGGCCGCGCAGTTTGAGGCCGCTGCCCGCACCTCATTGCGCGCGCAAGCCGACATTGAAGCCAGCCCGCAAATACCGTTTGCGGATTACGTGGCCCAGTACCTGGCCTGACGATTATTTGCCGATGAAGGCGCGGGCGGCTGTCGCATCGATCGGGCGCGAAATCAGATACCCCTGAAACTCATCGCAACCCAGGTGTTTCAGCAAATTCAGCTGGCCCAGGGTTTCCACGCCTTCAGCCACCGCTTTGAGCCTGAGCCCATGCGCCATCTGGATGATGGCGGTTACCAGGGCCAAGTTGCCGCTGTCGGTGGTCAACTCATGCACAAACGAACGATCAATCTTCAGCTTGCCAATCGGGTATTGCTTGAGGTAAGCCAGTGATGAATAACCGGTGCCAAAATCGTCCAGTGTGAGGTGCACGCCCATGCCACGCAGTCGTTGCATGGTTTTTTGCGCATGGCCACCCCGATCCAGAAAAACCGATTCGGTGATTTCAATCTCGAGGAAAGTGGCGTCCAACCCGGTTTCCAGCAAAATGCCGGCCACTTCATCAGCCAGATTGCCCTGGCGGAAATTGATGGCCGATAAATTGACGGCCACCGGCACTTTCAGGCAGCCCATGTCGTGCCAGGCTTTCATCTGGCGGCAAGCGGCCTGCAACACCCACAGGTCGATACCCCCCACCAGGCCCCGGGTTTCGGCAAACGCAATGAACTCGTCGGGGCCCACCAGCCCACGCACCGGGTGTTGCCAGCGTACCAGGGCCTCCAGGCCCACAATGGCTCCGTCCAGGCGGCGCTGCTGGGGTTGGTAGTGCAAAACAAATTCACGGCGGTGCTGGGCTTGCGCCAATTCACGTGACAAGTCCAACGCGGAACTGGCACGCCTGAACAATTCAGGCACAAAAAACTTGTAGGTAGCGCGCCCGCTTTCCTTGGCGAGGTACATGGCCGAATCGGCGTGGCGAATCAAATCATCGCCGCTGTCGCCGTCTGCCGGAAACAGGCTGATACCTATCGAGGGCGAAACGGTGAGCCGATGGCCTTCGATGTCAATCGGTGCGCTCACCGCCTCCAGCAGCTTCTGCGCCACCATGGCGGCATCTTGGCTGTTGGCTACTTCAGAGAGTACCACCACAAACTCGTCACCACCCAAACGCGAGACCAAATCAGAATCGCGCACGTTGGTGGTGAGGCGCTGGGCCACCCGGCACAGCAGTTCATCACCCACATGGTGGCCCAGTGAATCGTTCACGGATTTGAAATTGTCCAGGTCAATAAACAACACTGCCAGCAAACAGCCCCGCCTGCGGGCCAAAGCCAAGGTACTCTCCAACTGCTCGCGCAGATGGGCCCGGTTGGGCAATTGGGTTAAGGTGTCGTGCAGCGCCAAAAATTCGATGCGGGCCTGTGCCTTGCGTTGGCTGCTCATGTCGCGTATCACCAGCATGCGCTGGTTCTGGCCATCGAGTGGCATGGTTTTCATCACCACTTCGATGGGAACTTCATGGCCATCTTTGTGCAAGATCACCGATTCATAGGGCTCTTCGCTGCCCGACAAAAATTGCCCGCGCATGCGTTCATGCCAGCTTTCAGGCACAAATTCATCGGTGAAGTGCCCCACCAATTCAGCGCGTGTGTAGCCCGATATGCTCTGCATCGCGTCATTGGTGTCGGTGATGCGCCGCTCCAGGTGAAAAACAATGCCCTCCCGGGTCGCTTGGGCGAACTTTCGCAAACGCTCTTCACTTTGGCGCAGGGCGGTTTCAACGCGCCAGTGTTCGGTGATGTCGGTGATCAGCACAAAACAACCTTGCAAATGCTGATGCTCGTCAAAATGCGGGCTCAGGTTCACTTCAATGGTGCGTTTACCGCCATCCGGCAGCGTTTGCTCGCGTGTGTAGTGGCTGGCCTTTCCCGCCTGCACTTGCTCCACATACGGCACGATGACCGCCCAGGCGTCCTCGCCGATCGCCTCACGAACGGTTTTGCCCAGAATGCTCTGCGGTGTCCAGCCGTTGTATTGGGCGTAACGCAGGTTGGCAAACAGGCACTGCAGCGTGTTGATCTCGTAATACGCGATAAGGGCCGGAACGGCATCCGAGACCAAGCGCAAAAGGGACTCCCGCGAGTCCATCTTCAGCATCAGGTCGCGAATCGTTTGTTTCATGGGGTGACCGCCTGGCCTGTAGCGGCCAACTGGTCGCGCAGCTCACGTTTGAGAATTTTGCCAATGGGGCTGCGTGGCAGTTCCGCCATGATGTGCAATTGCGCCAGCCGCTGGGTTTTGCCAACCTGGTCGTTCACCCAACTCATCAATTCGCCCTGCGCAACGGTTTGACCGGCCTTCAACACCACACAGGCTACCGGTGTTTCACCCCATTGTTCCGAAGGCACACCCACCACGGCTACATCGAGTACCGCGGGGTGTTTTTGCAAGATGCCTTCCAGATCGCTTGGGTAGATATTGAAGCCGCCCGAGATGATCATGTCTTTCTTGCGGTCAAACAAGATCAGGAAACCGTCGGCATCAAAACGCCCGATGTCGCCGGTACGAATGAAACGTTTGCCGGTGTCATCAAACCATTCGGCCTCGCGGGTTTTTTCAGGTTGACCGTGGTAACCCGTCATCATGCTGCCGGAATGCCCCACCACTTCGCCCGCCACACCAACACCTTGCAAACCCTGGCCATCGGACCCGTTGCTGGCCACCACCAGGCCTGCATCGTCGATCAGGCGAATGTCATGGTTTAGGGACGGCTGCCCCACGGTGTGCAGTTTGTCGGGGTGATTGTGCGCCTCCAGGATGCAGCTGCCCCCGCCTTCGGTCATGCCGTAAAACTCGACCAGGCCGCCGGGCCAGCGCTTGAGCACATCGGCCTTTAGTTGGGCCGAAAAGGGCGCACTGGTACAAAACTTGACGCGGTAACTGCTCAGGTCATGGGCATCAAAATCAGGCAGAGCCAGCAGGCGCTGGTATTGCACCGGCACCAGCATGGTGTGGGTAACGCGCCGGGCTGCGGCCAATTGCAGGTAGGCCCGGGCCTCGAATTTGGGCATCATGAGTACCGTGCCACCAAACGCCAATGTGGGGATAAAAATCACCAGTGTGGTGTTGGAATAAAGCGGCGTGGAAAGCAGCGTCACCGTTTCGGGCCCATAACCGTACGCATTGCCCCGCTGGATATGCGCCCAACGCATGCCATGCGATTGAACAATGCCTTTGGGTTCGCCCGTGGTACCAGACGAGTAGATGATGTTGAAGGCGTCTTGCGGGCCGATGTCCGCCGCCGCCACAGCGGCCTCTGAGGATGCAGATTCAGATGCCGATGCTAGCCATTGTGAAAGAGGCATCGGCCCAGCGCCATCATCCAGGCCAATGACAAGGGGCAACCGTGATGAATTGGACAGCGCCGGCAAGGTGGCCAGCGCCTGGGCCACCAAAGCCACGTTGTCCGTATCGGTAAACACCCATGCAGCTTGGGCATCGGCCACCATACGCCCCAGGCTTTGCGCGGTTGAACTGGGCGCCAACGGAGCCACCACGCCACCGGCGCGCAAGGTCCCCAGATAAACGACTGCATATTCGACGCTACTGGCGGCACAAATGGCAATGGCATCGCCCTTTTTCAGGCCATGGGCGGCAAGCGCTGCAGCCACGTGGTCCATGCGTTGGTCTAAGGCTTGGTAGGTGAGTGTTTTGTTACCCACCACCACGGCCGGCCGCTCGGGGGCTGCCAGGGCGTGGCCTTTGATAAGGCCGGGGAGGGTCTGAAAATCGGCAGGTAAGCCGGCAGGTTGGGTCGAAACAGGCGAAGGTGTCGGAGCAGAAAGGGTGGTCATGGGCGTGGGGCTGTCGGGTCGCAAAATCACGGGGGTTGGCCTGTAATTTAGCAGGTGTCTCCAGTGGCCGGCCCCGCACGTGTGGCGGCGGGCCCAGCAACGACAATCATGCCATGACCGCAACATTTGATTCACTGCCCTTGGGCGCCGCCCAACTCGCCAACCTGACCCAATTGGGTTACCTCGAAATGACGCCGATCCAGGCTGCCAGCTTGCCCCTGGCCCTGGCCGGCAAAGACCTTATTGCCCAAGCCAAAACCGGCAGCGGCAAAACCGCCGCCTTCGCGCTGGCCCTGTTGGCCAAGCTCAACCCGCGCTGGTTTGCCGTGCAGGCCTGTGTGTTGTGCCCCACGCGTGAACTGGCCGACCAGGTAACGATTGAAATACGCCGCCTGGCGCGTTCTGCCGACAACATCAAGGTGGTAACCCTGTGTGGCGGTGTGCCCCTGCGCGGCCAACGCGCGTCGCTGGAGAACGGCGCCCACATCGTGGTGGGAACGCCGGGGCGCATCATGGACATGCTGGCGCGAGAGTATTTGACGCTCGAAAACCTCAACACCCTGGTGCTCGATGAAGCCGACCGCATGCTGGACATGGGCTTTTTTGACGACATTGCCACCGTAGCAAAGCAAACCCAGAAAGAGCGCCAGACCCTGCTGTTTTCGGCCACCTACCCCGAGGGTATCGAAAAGCTGGCGCGCCAGTTCATGAAATCGCCCGAACAGGTGAAGGTAGAAAGCCGGGTGGCACAAACCCAGATCGAGCAGCGCTTTTACGAAGTGCCCCGCAGTGGCAAGCTGGAGGCCACAGCCCGGCTGCTGAATGAGTTCCGCCCGCTTTCTACCCTGGCCTTTTGCAACACCAAACAGCAATGCAAAGATTTGGTGACGTATTTGCAGCAGCAGGGCTTCAGCGCCTTGGCGCTGTATGGCGAGCTGGAACAGCGCGAACGTGACCAGGTGCTGGCGCAATTCACCCTGCAAAGCTGCTCGGTACTGGTTGCCACCGACGTTGCCTCGCGCGGGCTGGATATCAAAGAGCTCGAAGCCGTCATCAACGTCGACATCACGCCCGACCCGGAAATCCACGTGCACCGCATTGGCCGCACGGCCCGCGCCGGGGCCACAGGGCTGGCGCTCAGCCTGGCCAGCATGAACGAGATGGGTGCCGTTGGCAAAATTGAACAATATCAAAACCAGGCCTCGGATTGGCACAAACTCGACGAGCTGAAAGCCGGGCCCGGCAACACCGGCAAAAACGCCTTGCGGCCACCTATGACGGCCTTGCAAATCCTCGGCGGCCGAAAAGAAAAAATCCGCGCGGGCGACGTACTGGGCGCACTTACAGGCGCCGACGGGGGCGCGGCGCTCACGCGTGAGCAAATCGGCAAGATCAGCGTCACCGAGTTT
>JANOVW010000585.1:0-1841 GCA_031417575.1 Rhodoferax sp.
CCCCTGCCGCAGTCTTCACCCGACAACCGAACCGGGTAACCACTGGCTACCAGCGAAGCAAAAGCCATGTGTTCGCCCATGCCCCAATCCACCGGCAATTCGCCGCGGCCCATGGCCGCGCGATCGGCATACACCTTTTTCACCAGGTTGTGGGGCGTTACCGTATCAGGAATCGTCGTGATTTTTTCAGCCAGACGCTTCCATTCGGCGGTTGGCAGCGCCGTATCGCCCGCATCAGTCCATTTTTTGCCAAGGTACGGCACCCAATCCACGGCGTATTTGTTCTTGAAGTTGGTGATGACCGGATCGAAGGTGTTTTTGCCTGCATCCAGCGCTGCGCGGGTCGCCTTGACCATATCTTCGCCCAGCGTCGCGCCCATACCTTGCGCCGACAGTTTGTCGGCATACAGCTTGCGCGTGCCCGGGTGCGCACCAATTTTTTTGTACATCAGCGGCTGCGTCAATGCCGGTGTGTCTTGCTCGTTGTGCCCCAGTTTGCGAAAACAAATGATGTCCACCACCACGTCTTTGTGGAACTCCATGCGGTATTCCAGCGCCAGTTGGGTCGCCATCACCACTGCCTCCGGGTCATCGCCGTTCACGTGCAAAACGGGCGCTTCAATCATCTTCACCACATCCGTGCAATACAGGGTGGAGCGACTGTCGCGCGGGTCGCTGGTGGTAAAACCAATCTGGTTATTGATGACGATGTGCACCGTACCACCCGTGAAATACCCGCGCGTTTCGGCCAGCGCCAGGGTTTCCATCACCACGCCCTGGCCAGCAAATGCGGCGTCGCCATGCACCAGTACCGGCAATACCTGCAGGCCTTTGGGGTCGCCCCGGCGATCCATGCGCGCACGCACGGAGCCCTCAACCACGGGGTTGACAATCTCCAGGTGTGAGGGGTTGAAAGCCAGGGTTAAATGCACCGGCCCGCCGGGCGTGGAAACATCTGAACTGAAGCCCTGGTGGTACTTCACGTCGCCGCTGGGCAGGTCTTCAGGCGCGGTGTGCTCGAATTCCGCGAACAAATCTGCCGGCAATTTTCCCAGCGAGTTAACCAACACATTGAGGCGACCACGGTGCGCCATGCCTATCACGATTTCTTGCAGGCCCACACTGCCGCCACGCTGGATCAGTTCATCCATGGCCGCGATGAAACTCTCGCCACCTTCCAAGGAGAAACGCTTTTGGCCGACATATTTGGTGTGCAAAAACCGCTCCAAACCCTCGGCGGCCGTCAAACGATCAAGGATATGCAGTTTTTTCTCGGCCGAGAACTGCGGCTTGCTGCGCACGGCTTCCAGTTTTTGCTGCCACCAGCGCTTTTGGCTCTGGTCTGTCATGTACATGTATTCAGCGCCAATCGTGCCGCAATACGTTTCGCGCAAAGCGTTGAGCAGCTCCCGCAGCGGCATCGTCTCGCGGCCAAAAAACGTGTTGCTCGTGTTGAACACAGTTTCCTGATCGGCATCGTTGAAGCCGTAAAAAGAAGGCTCCAATTCCGGAATCTTTTCACGTTCGGCCCGCTTGAGCGGATCCAGATCGGCCCAACGCGCGCCTACATTGCGATAAGCCGCAATCAATTGCTGCACGGCCGTGCGTTTGCGGCCCATTTCGGAATCGGCACCGGTGGCCATGACCACCTGGGTACCGCCTTGTTTGGCACGCTCGGCAAACGCATTGACCACGGGCAAATGCGGCACGTCTTTCGTATTGCTGCCGTCTACAGCCGGGACATATTGAAGCGCATCGAAATAATCTCGCCACGAATCCGGCACGCTGCCGGGATTGGCCAGATAGTTCTCATACATTTCTTCGACATAGGGCGCGTTGCC
>JANOVW010000586.1:0-3000 GCA_031417575.1 Rhodoferax sp.
GCCCCGTGTTACCGCTGCAGACATCCTCATAGCTGGGGCGTTGCGGGTGGCCATTGCAGTAGCCGCTTTCCACATCTGTTACGCCATTGACCTGAACAAACACCGCTTCGGTGCACCAAAAACAGCCCCCGCCCAAAACGAGGGTTTGTGTTGGGTTGGCAGAATCTGACGGCATGGCGTGGCTCCGAAGTTGGATGGTGGGTCAATCTTACTTGCCTAACTGGCCACGCGATTCCAGTGCTCCAAATAGAGAATTTATTCACAGGGTAATTACGGAGCAAGGCGGTTACCCAACACCGCTAATAATGGCTCAGGTCGCGGCAAGCTGCGACTACTTCAACTTATTACCGCCTACAACCCCAAGCCATGAGTTCGCCACCAGACGCATCAACCCCCGCCCTTTTGAGTGTTCGTGGTGTCACCGTCCGGTTTGGCGGTATCGTCGCACTGGATTCCGTCAGCTTTGATGTCGCCAAAGGCGGCATTTGTGGCTTGATTGGGCCCAACGGCGCTGGCAAGACGACGCTTTTCAATTGCATGAGCCGCTTGTATTCGTACCAGGCCGGTGACATTCTGTTCGAAGGCAAATCCATTACCAATACCCCCACTCACGAAGTAGCTGGCTTGGGGTTGGGCCGAACCTTCCAGAACCTGGCGATGTTCCAGACCATGCCGGTGCGCGAGAACATCATGGTGGGCGCGCACTCACGCTCCAAGGCAGGTTTTGCAGCCAGCGCTTTGCGCCTGCCCAGCGTGCGCGCCGAAGAAATGCGGCTGCAGCAGAGAGCCGCTGAGATTCTGGATTACCTGGATCTCACGCAACACGCGCACAAACCCGTGCGAGACCTGCCCTTTGCCATTCAAAAGCGGGTCGAGTTGGGTCGTGCCTTGGCTGCAGATCCCAAAATCTTGATGCTGGACGAACCCGCCGCCGGCCTGAACCATGAGGAGCTGGAAGACCTGGGACGCATGATCAAGGACGTGCGTGATCGCCTGCACATCACGGTGCTGCTGGTGGAACACCACATGAGCCTGGTGATGGGCGTTTCAGACCATATCGTCGCCTTGAATTTTGGCAAAAAAATCGCTGAAGGCGACCCCGCGCACATCCAGAATCACCCGGACGTGATTGAAGCTTATTTGGGGAAACCCGCTCATGGGGAAAACGACAAATGACCCGGCTGCTTGAAGTCTCTGGCCTGAATGCGGCCTACGGTGCGACCAAGGTGTTGCACGACATTAATTTCACACTCGAAGCGGGTCACATCACAGCCATTTTGGGGGCCAATGGCGCCGGCAAAACGACGACGTTGCGCAGCTTGTGCCAAACTGTCAAAACCACGGGCAGCATCATGTTTGACGGCCAGCAACTGATTGGCAAATCGACCGAGAGCGTGGTTCGTATGGGTATTGCCCATGTGCCCGAAGGGCGTGGCACCTTCACCGCCTTGTCGACTGAAGAAAATCTTCGTTTGGGTGCCTATGTTCGGGCCGACAAGGCAGAACTGGCGCTGGACATGGAAAAAGCCTTCACCCGTTTCCCCATTTTGAAGCAACGCCGCCATCAACAAGCGGGCACTTTGTCGGGTGGTGAGCAACAAATGCTGGCGATCAGCCGGGCTTTGATGCTGCGTCCCAAATTGCTCTTGCTGGACGAGCCCTCGTTTGGCTTGGCGCCGCTGATCGTCGCCGAAATCTTCCGCATCATGCGCACCATCAACCAGGAAGACAAAGTCAGCATGTTGCTGGTTGAACAAAATGCCAGTTTGGCGCTCGATCTGGCCGACCACGCTTACCTTCTGGAAACCGGCACGGTGGCGCTGTCAGGCCCGAGCGAACAGATCAAAAACGACGAGTCGGTGCGCAAAGCCTACCTCGGCTACTAAACAAACAAGATCATGGAAGCATTCCTACAACAAATCGCCTCAGGCCTGGCCAATGGCTGCATTTACGGCTCGGTGGCGCTGGCGCTGGTCATGATTTACCAGTCCACCCACCACATCAATTTCGCCCAGGGAGAGATGGCCACTTTCAGCACCTTTATCGCTTGGGCGATGGTGCAAGCGGGTTGGCCCTATTGGGGCGCTTTTTTCGCTACTGTGGCCTTGTCATTTGTGGCGGGTTTGCTGATCCAGCGGCTGATTCTGCGGCCCGTCGAGAAAGCACCCGTGCTGACCAACGTGATTGTGTTCATTGGGCTTTTGCTTATTGTCAATGCGTTGGCAGGCTGGATTTTTGACCACACACTTAAATCCTTTCCCAGCCCCTTCCCCAAAGATGCCTTTTTTGCCAGCTCCTATTTCAACGCCCATGCGGTGGGTTCTGCCGCTGTGATGGTGGGTGTGTTGCTGGCGCTGTTTGCATTTTTCCGCTTCACGCCCATTGGTCTGGCGATGCGGGCCGCCGCCCAAAACGCCGACTCCGCCCGCTTGGTGGGCATCCGGGTCAGCTGGATGTTGGGTTTGGGCTGGGGTCTGGCAGCAGCCATTGGCGCGGTGGCCGGCATGATGGTGGCACCCGTCGTTTTCCTCGATCCCAACATGATGGCCGGTATCTTGATATACGGTTTTGCGGCGGCGTTGCTGGGCGGCATTGACAACCCGATTGGCGCGGTATTGGGGGGGTTTGTGGTCGGCGTGCTGGAAAACCTGCTCGGCGCTTACGTGATTGGTACCGAGCTGAAGCTCACCGTTGCACTGGTGCTGATCGTGGTCACACTGACCCTTAAACCGGATGGCCTGTTGGGCAAGAAAGTGGTGACACGCGTATGAACACACTTACCACTCCTTCGGTGGTTGCCGCCAAAACAGGCAATTCCAGCAAAACCAAATGGATCGGCCTGGCTCTGCTGGCCGTCGCCCTGATCATTTTGCCCTTCCTGTTTAAAAATTACCGGGTGTTTCAGTTCAACCTGGTGCTGGTCTATGCCATTGCCATCCTGGGGCTGAATATCCTGACAGGTTTCAACGGTCAAATTTCTTTGGGCCATGGCGCGTTTTA
>JANOVW010000587.1:0-13142 GCA_031417575.1 Rhodoferax sp.
GATCAGCGCAGCGCGGGCAAAGACGTAGGCGTATTCGTCCGCTGTCAGGTCGCTGTTTTGCAAAAAATGCTGAATGGGTCTTTTCATACTGTCACCCCCACGCTCCCCACTGCGTGTGGTTCGCTGCCCCCCGAGGGGGCCGTGCCTTGCTTGGGGCGGCCCGGCGCGGCGGCGGTCTTCATGTTGAGCCTTTCAGGTGCTGTTTGATCAGGGGACACAAGATGCTGACGATCTCATCCGCTTCAGCGATGGTCAGGATCAGCGGCGGCACCAGGCGCACGACGCTGTCAGCGGTGACGCTGAGCAGCAGTCCTTTGTCGGCGGCTTGGGTCAAGATCACGCCGCAGGGCTTGTTCAGGTCAATCCCCAGCATCAGGCCCTGGCCGCGGATTTCCTTCACGCCGCCGTTGGCCAGTTCAGCGGCGAGCTCGCGTACCAGCGCCGCCCGCAGGTGTTCACCCACGTGCGCTGCATTGGCCAACAGCCCTTCTTCTTCCATGATGCGGATGGTTTCAACACCGGCCCGCATGGCCAGCGGGTTGCCGCCAAAGGTGGTGCCGTGGTTACCCGGCTGGAAAATGTCTTTGGCCCGGGGGCCTGCCACCACCGCGCCAATTGGCACGCCAGAGCCCAGGCCTTTGGCCAGCGGCATGACATCGGGCACGATACCGGCCCACTGGTGCGCAAACCATTTGCCGGTACGGCCCATGCCGCATTGCACCTCGTCGATCATCAGCAGCCAGTCACGCTCGTCACACAGCTTGCGGGCTTCGCGCAGATAGTCCAGGTGCATGGCGTTGATGCCGCCTTCACCCTGGATCGCCTCGAAAAACACCGCCACCACATTCGGGTTGCCGTCGGTGGCTTTTTTCAGGGCAGCGATGTCGTTGATCGGCACACGGATGAAGCCCTCTACCAGCGGACCAAAACCAGCCTGGATTTTGGGGTTGCCAGTGGCGCTCAGGGTGGCAATGCTGCGGCCGTGGAAGGCCTTTTCATAGACCACAATTTCGGGCCGCTCTATGCCTTTGTCATGGCCAAACTTGCGCGCCAGCTTGATGGCGGCTTCATTGGCCTCGAGGCCGGTACAGCAAAAGAACACGTTGCTCATGCCGGACAACTCTGTGAGCTTTTTGGCCAGTACCTCGGCGTTGGGTACGTGGTAATAGTTGGAGGTGTGGATCACCTTGGCGATCTGGTCCTGCAGAGCCGGCACGAGCTTGGGGTGGTTGTGGCCCAACGTGTTGACGGCAATACCGCCCAGGCCATCCAGATAAGACTTGCCGTTCACGTCCCATACGCGGCAACCCTGCCCATGTGAGATGGCAATTTGCACCGGACGGCCACCATCTGGCGCGTAGGTGTTCATGGTGTGTGGCGAGTGGGCTGCAACAGGGGCAAGGGTGGTCATGGTTTTGGCTCCGAAAGGGGCAAAAAAACAAATCGGCCCCATGGAGAGGGCCGCTGGAGGCCCATTTTAGGCACATCAGCCGGGCGAGAGTTTTGACCATTTTGCATTGCAGCGATGCGGTTTTCCGCCCTGTTCAGGCGCTTGTACCGGCACGCAGGGCGCATCAATGTGGTGCATCAATGACGTGCTCGGGCTTTCGTAAAATCAGGCCATGATTCCCAACCATGTGCAAACTGTTTTCATTTTGGGAATCACCAAAAGCGGAAAAACCTTTCGGCCCAGCGACTGGGCCGAGCGCCTTGCCGGGGTAATGAGTTCGTTTCGGCCAGGCGGTGCACAGCCTGGCAGCCACATCGGGTATTCGCCCTGGTGCGTTCCGCGCTCTTATGGCGATACCAAATGCGTGATCGTCAACCGCGAACTGCGTGAGTTCAATGTGATGGCCTGGGATTTTGTGGTGAACTTTGCGCGCGACAACGATTTGCAAGTGCTGCTGGAGCCACCACATGTCCCGGCGCCGGTGCTTTCGCGGCAGCCATCGTAACGGCACAGGCAACAAAAAAGCCGTCAAGTTTGACGGCTTTTTTTCTTTGCTGGCAGCGCACCTGTTTCAAACGGCGGGCTGATTCAATCGTTCAGTTTCAACAACTGGGCCGTTGACTCATTCCGTGCGGTGTTGATTGCGGTTATGAGGCCGAATCAGGCCGCTGCCGGAGCTGCAGCGGTAGCCAACGCTTTCACGCGGCTCGACAGGCGGCTCTTGTCGCGGGCGGCTTTGTTCTTGTGGAAGATGCCTTTGTCGGCCACGGTGTCCACCACGGCTTGCATTTTGGCAAAAGCCTCGGTCGATTTAGCCTTGTCGCCAGAGGCAACCGCTTTTTCGACGTTTTTCACCGCAGTGCGGTATTTGGAGCGCAGCGAAGTATTCGCAGCGTTGATTTTCACGTCCTGACGTACGCGTTTACGGCCCGACGCTAGGCGCGGGTTCTTTTTCTTGGGTTTGGTAGATGCCATTTTTTAAAATCCTAAAGTTTGGAGATGATGCCAGCAAAGCCTTCCATTCTACCAAAATCGGATATTGCCAGTTTACTGACCCCCGCGCTCGCCGCTCGGTGTGGTTTGCTGCCCCCAGGGGGAGCATTTTGGCAAGATTACACTTTGCCCCGTGTCACTGCTGAAATCTGCCTCCGTCATTTCCTCGCTTACCCTGCTGTCGCGGGTGGCGGGGTTGGTGCGCGACCAGTTATTTGCGGCCTTTTTTGGTGCCAGCGCGATGACCGACGCGTTTTATGTGGCCTTTCGAATTCCCAACCTGTTGCGCCGCTTGTTTGGTGAAGGGGCCTTTAGCCAGGCCTTTGTGCCGGTTTTGTCGGCCACGCAAGAAAAAGAGGGTTTGACCGGCGTGCGCCCCTTGATCGACAACGTGAGCACTGTGCTGACTTGGGTGCTGGTGGCCACGTGTGTCCTGGGTGTGGTGGGTGCACCGGCGCTGGTGTGGGCGATGGCGGGCGGCTTGCAAAAGGAGCCCGCAGCCTATCAGGCCGCCATCGTCATGACGCGCTGGATGTTCCCCTATGTATTATTCATTTCACTGGTGTCGTTGGCATCGGGCATTTTGAACACATTTCGCCAGTTTGCGGTACCTGCAGCCACACCCGTGTTGCTGAACCTTGCCATGATTGGCGCGACGGTTTGGTGCACGCCCTGGTTCAAATCACTGGGAATTGAGGCTATTTACGCACAGACGGTTGGTGTCATGGCGGGTGGTGTTTTGCAGCTGGCGGTACAAGTTCCAGCGTTGTGGCGGCTGGGCCTGTTGCCCCGCATCGGGCGCAGTTGGTCGCGTTTGAGGGCTGCTTGGTCAGATCCCGCCACCCGGCGCGTCGGCCAGCTGATGGTACCTGCCCTGCTGGGTGTGGGCGTGGCCCAAATCTCATTGTTTATCAACACACAGATCGCCTCGCGCCTGGCCAGCGGCAGTGTGACCTGGCTCTCGAATGCCGACCGGTTGATGGAGTTCCCGACCGCTTTGCTGGGCGTCGCCTTGGGCGTGGTGCTGATGCCGCAGTTGAGCCGGGCACGGGCCGGCCTCAAGGCTGATGAATATTCAGCCTTGCTGGATTGGGGATTGCGCTTGGTGGTTCTGCTGGCGGTGCCGTGTTCGGTTGCCTTGGTGCTGTTTGCCAAACCGCTGGTGGCAGTGATCTTTCAATACGGTGCCTACACCGAGGCCGACGTACAACAAACCCAATTGGCCTTGATGGGCTGGGGCGTTGGCCTCTTGGGGTTGGTGGCGATCAAGGTGCTGGCGCCCGGGTTTTACGCCCAGCATGACATGAAAACGCCGGCCCGTATAGCTATCGCGGTGTTGGTGATCACCCAATGCCTCAATCTGGTTTTTGTTCCGTTGTTTCAACATGCAGCACTGACCTTGACCGTTGGGTTGGGGGCCTTAATCAACGCGGCCTGGCTGCTCATCGGGCTGTTGCGGCGTGGCAGTTTCAAGCCGCTTGCCGGGTGGGGTGTTTTTGTGTTGCAGGTGGTGGCGGCCAGTGCGTTGATGGCGGTGTTTTTGATGTGGGCAGACAGCGCTGTACCGTGGACCCGGATGGCGGGCCAGCACTGGCAACGGGTAGGCTTGCTGGCAGCCTGCGTGGGGGGCGGTATAGCTATATACTTTGTAGCGGCGTTGGCGGCTGGCATGAAACCCGGCCAGTTTTTGCGGCGGCGCTGATGATGCAGGAATTTGGCGGAATTTAAGCGGGAAATTGAGCCGTAAATGAACAGGAGTTGTTGCCATGCAGCTGTCGTTTGACACCCCCACACCGCTGGAATACTTCACCTCGCTGGTGCAAAGTGACAGTGATTTCCCTCTGCTTGAGGCGGCCATCAGCTTGGCGCACGATGAATACCCAGACCTGGACGTTCAGCGCGTTCTGGGCGAGGTGGATCAAATGTTGGCCCGGCTGCGAAGGCGGATTCCGGTCGATGCGGGCCCCATGCACAAGCTGCGGGTGTTGAACCAGTTCTTTTTTGGCAGCCTGGGGTTTGGCGGCAATGTCAACAACTATTACGACCCGGACAACAGTTTCGTCAGTGCCGTGCTGAAAACGCGTCGTGGCATTCCGATTTCGCTGGCCGTGATCTGGCTGGAACTGGCGCAGGGCCTGGGCCTTGCCGCACGGGGTGTCGGGTTTCCGGGTCACTTCATGGTGAAGGTCAGCCTGCCCAAAGGCCAGGTGGTCATCAACCCCTTTGATGGCCAATCACTCAGCCGCGATGAGCTGGCGGAACGCCTGGAGCCGTATCGTCAAAAGAGTGGTTTGATGGATGAGTTTGAAGTGCCACTGGGCCTGTATTTGCAGGCTTCACCACCGCGCGCCATCATCGCCCGCATGCTGCACAACCTGCGTGAAATTTACAAATCACAGGCTGATCTGCCGCGACAATTGGCCCTGCTGGACCGTCTGATCATACTCCTGCCACAAAGCTGGGGTGATTACCGGGACAGGGGTTTGATGCATGCCGAATTAGGGCATGTA
Organism: Rhodoferax sp.; assembly: GCA_031417575.1. GTDB lineage: Bacteria > Pseudomonadota > Gammaproteobacteria > Burkholderiales > Burkholderiaceae_C > JANYCG01. The sequence continues at coordinate 4,954 of JANOVW010000587.1, forward strand.
GCGCTGGCAATGCAGGATTTGGAGACCTATTTGAACAACATGCCAGACGGATCAGACGTGTCGCTGGTTTCGATGCATATCAAAGCACTGCGCAGCGTTTAAATTGGTTTTGGTGAAGCCAAGGCGATCAAATACGTTTGAAAACGGCGGGTTGCATCCAAATCAACAGCAGTGCCAAGAGGCTAATCACTGCGCCTGCAATAAACGGTGCGGCGGGCCCTAGCTGATCCCATAGCACCCCAGCCAGAACGCTGGCGATCAGCAAAGCAATGCCGCTTACCAAATAGTAAAGACCGAATGCTGTGCCACGCAGGTCTGCGGGCGCGGCATTGGCCAATAGTGCGGAAATTAACCCCTGCGCCATGGCCATGTGTCGCCCCCAGAGGGCAATGCCGCCCCAGATGCCAAGTCCACCGAACGCCAGCAATGCATCTGCAGCGACCAAAACCAACAAGCTCGCCCCCACCACGGTAACCAAAAAAACGGGCAACAAGCCACTCACCATTTCTGACGAGATATCAGTGAGCATGCTCACAATTCCAAGGGCCCAGACACCCCGGGGCAAGGGGTGGGAATTTGTCTGACCCATCGTCATCAAATATTAAGTGACCAGCACAGCTGGACCATCACCCAAAGCTGAAATCTCGCCGATGCAATAGACCAACTCCCCAGACTGCTGGAGCGTCGCTGTGCAGGCCGCTGCGTCAGCCGCCGCAACGACCACTACCATGCCGATTCCGTTGTTGAAGGTTCGGTTCATTTCCACATCATCGATGCCTGCAGTTTTTTGCAGCCAGGCAAACAGTTCGGTTTGCGGCCAACTGCCTTTTTTCAGATGGGCGGCCAGGCCTTCAGGCAACACGCGGGGAATGTTCTCCAACAGCCCGCCACCAGTGATGTGGGCCAAAGCCTTGATGCCCTGGCTGCTACCCGCAGCGGTGGGGTGTGCAGCCAGCGCCGCCAGCACGTTTTTGACATACAGGCGGGTCGGCTCCATCAGGGCCTGTTTGAACGGTTTTCCGTCCAGCGTGGTGGGCGCATCAGCCCCGGCGCGCTCAATGCATTTGCGCACCAGCGAAAAGCCGTTGGAGTGAACGCCACTGGAGGCCAGGCCCAACACGATGTCGCCCACCGCCACATTGGAACCGGTCAATATTTTTGATTTTTCCACTGCGCCGACACAAAAACCGGCCAAGTCATATTCACCCGCCGGGTACATGCCGGGCATTTCAGCGGTTTCGCCACCAATCAGGGCGCAATGTGAGAGTTCGCAGCCTTTGGCAATACCGCCCACCACGGCGGCAGCGGTGTCCACGTCGAGTTTGCCGCAGGCAAAATAATCCAGAAAAAACAGCGGTTCTGCACCTTGAACCAACACGTCATTGACGCTCATGGCCACCAGGTCGATGCCCACGGTATCGTGCATGTTCCACTCAAAAGCCAACTTGAGCTTGGTGCCCACGCCATCGGTCCCGCTAACCAGCACCGGCTCTTTATACCGTTTGGGCACTTCAAACAGGGCCCCAAAACCGCCAATACCGGCCAAAACGCCTTCGCGCATGGTTTTTTTGGCCAGCGGCTTGATGCGCTCCACCAGCGCGTCACCGGCAACGATGTCCACCCCGGCTTCTTTGTAGGAGAGTGGCTTGACGGAAGATGCAATGGGTTTGGTGGTGGCAGTGGTCATGGAGGCGTGATGGAAATGGGGCGGAAGCGACAGAAAAGAGTGGTAGATGATGCAAAGTACTTCGAGGGGCAGCAGGCCGGAACCGACCGCTTTGCACCGCATCATCCCGAATAGAATTGAGGCTCAATTTTATGCAATTTACCCCCGCCCAAAAACTTGTCGGCAGCTGGCTGGCCATCAGTTCTGTTGTGCTGGCGCTTTTGTGGCTGCTGGGGCCGGTTCTCACCCCGTTTTTGATAGCGGCCGTGTTGGCCTATGCCCTTACGCCACTCGTTAACCGGATAGACCGCCTTTTCAGAGGCAGAATGCCACGCGTCCTGGCCGTGGTTTTGGTCGAAATTTTGTTCATTGTGGCCATGCTTAGCCTCGTTTTGCTGATCGTGCCGATTCTGGCCAAAGAAATCCCCTTAATGCGGGAACAGTTGCCCCTCCTGGCTGACAAATTCAACGCCTGGTTTGCGCCGCTGGCACAGCAATACGGTCTGAAACTGGCGCTGGACGTCGCCAGCATCAAGGCCTTTCTCATCAAATACCTGAGCGCCAACTTTGAAGATGCCCTGGGTTCGGTGTTGGCGTCGCTCAAATTGGGTGGCAGTGTCGCCTTGGCTGTGATCGGCAACGCTGTTCTCGTGCCGGTCGCGCTGTTTTATTTGCTGATGGATTGGGATCATTTTGTGGCGCGTGCGCAGGCCTTCATTCCCGTGCGTCTGCGCTCCAGCACGGCCAGCTTCACGGGCGAGGCCGATTCAGTTTTGGGGCAGTACCTGCGCGGTCAGTTGTTGGTGATGTTGGCGATGGCAGTTTTTTATAGCACGGGCATGGCCCTTTTTGGGCTGGACTTGGCCCTGCCGATTGGCATTTTTACCGGCTTGGCCATGTTTGTGCCTTACCTGGGGTTTGGTGTGGGCCTGCTGCTGGCTTTGCTGGCAGGGTTTTTGCAGTTTGCCTCTGTCAAGGCGCTGGTCATGGTGGTGGCAGTTTTTGGTGTCGGGCAAGTCATTGAAGGTTTTGTGCTGACCCCCCGGCTGGTTGGCCGACGCATTGGCCTGCACCCTTTGGCGGTGATTTTTGCGCTGCTGGCGTTTGGTCAACTGTTCGGCTTGGTCGGCGTGCTGGTGGCCCTGCCGGCCAGCGCCGTCTTGCTGGTGGCACTGCGCCGGGTCAAGGCGCAGTATGTGGCCAGCAGATTGTTCACCGGATGAGCGCGTGCAACAGCGGGTGTTCGGCGGTGTGCCCATGAAGCAGATTGCGCTCGATATTGGATTGGCCACTGGCCCGACACTGGCGAACTATTTCCCGGGTCCCAATGCCGATATCTTGAGCCACCTGCAATTGTGGGTGGGTGGCCAAGGGGCTGCTGCGGCAACACGCTGGCGTTCACCCGTGCCCACCTATGTGTGGGGCCAAAGTGGCAGCGGCAAAACCCACCTGCTCAAGGGTGTTCGTGAGGCATTGCGGGAGCAGGGCGCGTCGGTCGGCTGGCTGGATGCCGCGATGCTGGAACCCCCCGAGTATTCCGAAAGCTGGTCGGCGATTTTGCTGGACGACGTGCATTTGTACACCCTCGTTCAGCAACATGCTGCCTTCAATTGGTTTGTGAATGCACAGTCGGCCCAGCGTTGGGTATTGGGGGCTGGCGAAGTGCCGCCTGCCGATTTGAAATTGCGCGATGACCTGAAAAGCCGCCTGGGCTGGGGACACATCTTTGCCCTCAAGGTGCTGAGTGAGCCCGAAAGGCGGTCGGTTTTGCGCCAAGCCGCTGACGACCGTGGTGTTTTTCTGGGTGATGAGGTGATGGATTTCATGCTCACCCGTTTCTCCCGCGACCTGGGCAGCCTGATGGAGTTGCTGGAGTTGCTGGATGGATACGCCTTGCAAACCAAACGGGCCATCACCATCCCGCTGGTCAGACAGATGATGGAGGACGGCGGATGACGGACTGGAAAAAATTGGTGTTGTTCGATCTGGATCACACCCTGATTCCAATCGATTCAGATCATTCGTGGGGCGTTTTCACGACCACCTTGGGCTGGACAGATGCTGTCGAATTTTCGCGTCGGAACGATGAATTTTTTGCACACTATAAGGCCGGTACGCTGGATATCCGCGACTATGTGCGTTTCGCTACCGATGCCGTACGTTTGCAAGGACCCGCCCAAGCGGCAGCGGCACATGCGCGCTTCATGCGTGAAGTCATAGCACCGTCCATTAAGCCTGTGGCGCTGGAATTGGTACGCAACCACCAGGCGGCGGGCGACCAAGTACTGATCATTACGGCTACGAATGAGTTTGTCACGCGACCGATTGCCAATGCGTTCGGCGTGCCCGAGCTGATTGCGGTCGAACTTGAGCGGGACCCGGCCAGCGGCTGGATCAACGGTAACATCCAGGGCGTTCCGTCAGCTCGCGAAGGCAAGGTGACGCGCATGGAACAATGGTTGGCGGCCCGAGGGTTGAACTGGCAAAACACTGAAATCACTTTCTATACTGACTCCATCAATGACCTTGCGCTGATGGAAAAGGTCAATCACCCGATTGCCACTAACCCCGATGAGCGGTTGCGCGAAGTCGCCAGGCATCGGGGATGGCGCATACTTGAGCTCTGGTAATTCCAGTTCTAAATCATGGCAGTAGCTTATTGCGCCTCTTGCACGCCCAATTTGGAAATGAAACAACCTTGCACCATAGCCCTCACGACAGCACTGATGACGGAAAAAAGTTGATCAAAAAATTCATTGAAAACCTGTTTGAAAAAGCGACAGGCGGTCGGGCCAAAAAGCCCAAGTTTGGCAAGCGCCAGGAAATCCCGGTGGCACAACACGGCATTGACCCCGCCAAAGTGGATGAACGCGCCATTAACGTGGTGCGTACCCTGCAAGACGGCGGTTTCGCCGCCTACATCGTGGGTGGCGCCGTGCGTGACTTGTTGTTGGGGCTCACACCCAAAGATTTTGACGTGGCCACCAATGCCACGCCTGAGCAGGTTAAAAACCTGTTTCGCCGTGCCTTCATCATCGGCCGGCGTTTTCGCATCGTGCATGTGGTTTATGGCCGGGGACGCGAGCATGAGGTGATCGAGGTTTCAACCTTCCGCGCCTATCTGGACAACGCTGCTGCAGAGGCGGTTGCCGGTAATGAAAAAACCAGTAAATCCGAGTTGGCTGGCATGAAACACGCGGTCGATTCGACCGGCCGAGTGTTGCGCGACAACGTCTGGGGCCCGCAAGACGAAGACGCCACCCGGCGCGACTTCACTGTGAATGCCATGTATTACGACCCGCAAACCCAAATCGTGGTGGATTACCACGGTGGCATGGCTGATGCCAAAAAGCGGGTGCTTCGCATGATTGGTGATGCCACCGCGCGATACCGTGAAGACCCGGTGCGCATCATTCGGGCGGTGCGATTTGCCGCCAAGTTGAGCCCGCTGGATTTCAAGCTGGAGGCCAAAACGGCAGCGCCGTTGGTCAAATCCCATGAGTTGTTGGCAGACGTGCCGCAAAGCCGTCTGTTTGACGAGATGCTCAAGCTGCTGCAAACCGGGCATTCACTGGCATCCATCAGCCAACTCAATACACTGGGCCTGGCTACCGGTATATACCCCCTGCTGGATGTGGTGGTGCAACGCGCCAACCAGCCCTTTGTGAATGCGGCGCTTAAAGACACCGACCGGCGCGTTGGCGAGGGCAAACCGGTGGCACCGAGCTTCTTGTTGGCCACTGTTTTGTGGGCCGATGTGCGCGCTGGCTGGGATGCCCGTATGCGTGGCGGGCAAAACAGCTTCCCGGCCTTGAACGATGCGATTGACGATGTCTTCAATGCCCGTATCGGGGACGTTTCCGGGCGCGGCCGACTCGCCGCCGACATGCGTGAAATCTGGTTGATGCAAACACGGTTTGACAAACGCTCTGGCAGCGCGGCCTATGGGTTGGTTGATCAGCCACGCTTTCGGGCCGGTTTTGATTTCATGCGCTTGCGCGCTGATGTGGGCGAAGTCGATGAAGCCTTGGCCGACTGGTGGCAAGAATTCAGCATGGCCGACGATGCAGAACGCCAGGATTTGATCGACCAGGCCCGACAAACCCAGCAACGCCCGCGGGCCGTGCGGGTGCCCAAAACGGCGGTTCCTGCTACCGCTGCGTCACCTGGCGATCGCCAGCCAGGTTCTGCGGCCAATCAAACCCAGGCTGTGCGCAACACAGGCAGTGAATCCACTCTGGATTCAGGAGCAGTAGCTGGAGACGCGCCGCTCCATGATCAGCAACCGCCTGCATTCGACCCCGATGCGCCGACGCGCAAACGTCGCCGCCGCCGCCGGTCAGGTGCCCGATCACCCGGCGAATCGAACGCAGAAGGTGGTAATGAGGTTGATGGGGGTGGTGGGGGCGGTCGTGAGCGCCCACCCGGGGGCTGAAACGCCGGTCGAGGTCTTCATCGGCCTGGGTGCTAATCTGGGTGATGCGATAACGGTCTTGAGCGAGGCCGTGCGGGAACTCGCCCGACTTCCCGGTACGACATTGGTGCGTCAATCGGCGTTGTACAAGAGCGCCCCGGTGGATGCGCACGGGCCGGATTTTTTCAATGCGGTAGTGCAGGTCAGCACCCGCTTGAATGCGATGACGTTATTGAGTCAATTGCAAGCTTTGGAAAACGCGGCAGGTCGCCAGCGCCCCTATCGCAACGCACCGCGCACGCTGGACCTGGACATTTTGTTGTACGGCGACGAAAACATTGACTCGCAAAATTTAACGGTGCCGCATCCACGCATGAATTTACGCGCTTTTGTACTGCTTCCCCTGCGCGAAATCGCGCCGCATCGGGTGACAGCAGCGCAACTTCAGGCGGTCAGCCTGCAGCGGGTTGAGCCGTTCGAATCACCGGGCTGGCCCAATCAGCTGAACAAATAGCCAGCAATTCTGAGCAAGACGGTTTCGGCTTGCCCATTGAAACCCGATGCATGCAAATGGCGGGCCAGTGCGATGTCGGAATTCACAAGTGAGTAGGCGGCTGCTGTATGGGTTTCAGCCGGTGCAACCCCGGTGGATGTGGCGATCAGGCGCCTTGCGCCGTCAGCCTTGCTGGAGTCTCCCAGGCTCGCGTAAGCAGCAGACATGGCAGACGCCCCTTGTTGGCGAGCGCTGCCTTTTTCAAGTTGAAGGGCCGCGTCGAGTGCTTGCAGGCTTTTTTGGATGGCACCGGCTGCGCTGGCGCCAGCCAATTCGCCCACCGTCTGAATCGCAGTGATTCGGGCGGGCAAATCGGGTACTTTGGCCGCCGTTGTCAAAGCCGCATCCAGTACCGTGCTGGCGGCAGCCTCGGTAGCAGTGAACTGCTTGCTACGGTAGACCAGGGCCAGCAAACTCGCTGACGCTGCATTATTTTTCGCCTGCTTGGACAAGGCATCGAGTTTGCCGGCCAAATCAATGGCCCGAGCCATCCGCCCCGCCCGGGACGACGATTCAACGCCCGCGAGCAGTACTTTGCCAGTGGCCAACAACAGGTCTTCGGTGGCTGCGGCTTGTTGCGCACCACTGGCCTGCGTGACGGCATCTGCGGCCAAATTCAGAAAGGGTTGCGCAGCCAATTCCGGTGCATTGGATTGGCTGGCCAGTGCCACGGCTACCTGGCTGGCGGCGTTTGCACGCAACGCCGGGTCTTTGATCGCGGCCAACTCAGCGCCAAAACCGGCCATCATTTTTTTGGCCCGATCGGCGCTGGTACGAGCCAGTCCCCACGCGTTGACCTGTACTTCAGCGGCGCGCAGTTTGTCTGCCAAAGCGGGCGCAATGGTTGGTGAATTTTGTAGCTCTTTCAAAATGCCGCGCCCGCGAACCGCCTGACCCATTTCAGCCAGCACCACTGCGTACACGAGGGCTGAGTCCTTCTTGAACTCTGCTGGCAAGCCCGTGATTTGCGCGGCTTCGACAACACCCCCTCCAGCACCAGCGCTTGCTGCTCCTGATGCAGACGCAGCACCTGCAGCGCCGCCCGCTGCAGCGCCACCGGCTGACCCACCACCCGACTGGGCGCGTTGCGCGGTCGTGTTGCCGACCGACTGCGCCAAAGTCATCGATGCCGCTACAGCCTGCTCCATCGACATGCCTTGGGCATTGGGGCCACCGTTGCGGGCCGACTTCAACATAGCCATCTCTTGTTCGGCTTCATCACCTGACTCGGGTGCAACAATTCCCGCATCACCGGCGGATGGCAAGGTCTGCAGAATTTTGTCGATATCGCCGCCTTTGGATACACCGGCCGCCGCTTGCGTAGCGGCTGCCACCGCAGATCCGCCGGCCGCCCCAGGCGCCCCGGCAACGGTCGACGAGCCGCCGGGTGCGCCAGCCGGTGCCGCACCACCGCCCAAAAAACGGCCCCCCAAAAATGCCACGGCAACCAAACCCAGCGCTGCACCCGCCAGTTTTATTTTGGTTGCCTTGCTCATGGTGGCGCTGCCGTCCTTGAGGCCATATTCCTCCTCAAGTTCTGCGCGAATCTCATCGCG
>JANOVW010000588.1:0-2247 GCA_031417575.1 Rhodoferax sp.
TGGGGAGAATTCGCTCCCGGTTACCAAATACAGTGCCGTCTTTTTCATAGGGGAACGGGCCTCCCTTGTGTATCTTCTCGTAGGTCTCTTGACCTTGCCGGGGCAACTCTGCCAACGACACGGCCGGCAAACCACCTGCAACTGCGGGGCCTTTGGCATGCGCCAGCGGGCTCAACAGCAGGGGGCCAAAAACCAGGGAACTGACCAGCAACATCCCGGCAAAACCGGTTGACAGTGCAGCACGTACCTGACGTGCTTGCCGTTGCAAGCCTTGCCGCAACGGGTTACTCAATTCGCTTGACTTTTGATGAAACACTGCTGTCACAAACGCGCCTTCTGGTGTTTTTTGGTAGAGCTTCGGGTCGAATACTGTTCGGGATTACCCTTGCTTTCACAATCAACCCAACAAACGCAGTGTCGCAGATTTCACAAAAAAACGCAAGTACCTGCCTAATTTATAGGCAGTTCATGTGTCACAAACGGGATTGCCCCGGTACTTAAGTTAGCGCTTGCTTTTCTATATGCTATTGTTTTTAAAGAAAATTTGAGGCGGGGGAGGCGCGGATTCATGCCTCGTGGATTCGCGGCGCTCGGATCGGGATGGGCTGCAAGGCGGTTTTTGCAGCAAATATCGGGAATATTTGCAAGAAAATCAACGCCGCAGACCGCCCGACTCTGAGTGATTGCGAGCCGCGAGGCATGGAGCCGCGCCTCCTTTAACGTTCACTGCCGGGTGGCGTTGGCATCGGCTACGGTCAGGGCTGTCATATTCACAATGCGCCGCACCGTGGTGCTGGCCGTCAAAATATGCACCGGTTTGGCCGCCCCCAGCAGCACGGGGCCAATGGCAATGTTGCCGCCCGCTGCTGTTTTGAGCAGGTTGTAGGCAATATTGGCTGCATCAATATTGGGCAGCACCAGCAAATTGGCACTACCGGTCAGGGCGCTGTTGGGCATCAAGGCAGCGCGGGCGGTGGCGTCCAGGGCCACGTCGCCGTGCATTTCGCCATCGACTTCCAGCCAAGGGGCCTTGGTTTTGAGCAGTTCCAGGGCGTGGCGCATTTTCAGGGCGCTGGGCTGGTTGCTGCTGCCAAAGTTGGAGTGCGACAGCAGGGCCGCTTTGGGGCGAATGCCAAAACGCATCATCTCTTCGGCTGCCATGGTGGTGATTTCGGCCAGTTGTTCGGCCGTGGGGTCGTAGTTGACGTGGGTGTCAACAATGAACAGCTGGCGGTCGGGCAGCATCAGGCCGTTCATGGCGGCATAGGTGGCCACGCCGGCGCGTCTGCCGATCACCTGGTCGATGTAGTGCAGGTGGTACGAGGTGTTGCTCCAGGTGCCACAAATCAGGCCATCGACTTCGCCTTTTTGCAGCAGCATGGCACCGATGAGGGTCAGGCGGCGGCGCATTTCCTGCTTGGCAATTTGCACCGTCACACCCGTGCGCTCGGTCATGCGGTGATAGGTTTGCCAGAAGTCGCGGTAACGCGAATCCATTTCCACGTTGACCACGTCGTAATCGAGCTCTTCCTTGAGGCGCAGGCCGAATTTTTCAATGCGTTCGGCGATCACCTTGGGGCGGCCAATCAGGGTGGGGCGCGCGACTTGCTCGTCCACCACGATTTGCGCGGCACGCAACACGCGCTCTTCTTCGCCCTCGGCGTAACCGACGCGTTTTTTCAGTGCTTTGCGGGCCGCGTTGAAGATGGGCTTCATCGTCGTGCCCGAGGCATACACAAAACTCTGCAAACGCTCTTTGTAGGCCTGCATGTCGGCGATGGGGCGCAGCGCCACGCCGCTGTCTGCCGCGGCTTTGGCCACTGCCGGGGCGATCTTCATCATCAGCCGCGGGTCAAACGGACGGGGAATCAAATACTCGGGGCCAAACGCGAGCTGTTCGCCGGAATACGCCGCAGCGACAACGTCGCTTTGTTCGGCCTGGGCCAGTTCGGCAATGGCGTGTACGGCGGCGATTTCCATCTCGACCGTGATGGTGGAGGCGCCTGCATCCAACGCACCGCGAAAGATGTAGGGGAAGCACAGCACGTTGTTGACCTGGTTGGGGTAGTCGCTTCGGCCAGTGGCGATGATGGCATCGCTGCGCACGGCCTTCACGTCTTCCGGGCTGATCTCGGGGTTGGGGTTGGCCAGCGCCAAAATAACCGGCTTGGCGGCCATTTTGGCCACCATGTCTGGCTTGAGCACGCCACCGGCTGAGAGGCCCAAAAACACGTCGGCCCCTTCAAT
>JANOVW010000589.1:0-4023 GCA_031417575.1 Rhodoferax sp.
TGCCACCATCGTGCCGGGCCGCCATGTAGCCCAGCAGATGCAGTTCAGTCGTGGCGGTCAGTTGGGCACCCTGCGCAGCCAGCCAGTGGGCCAGCAGGGTCAGGTCGCGGCGGTAAGCCGCCAGCGTGTTTTTGGAGAGACCGTCTTCCAGCCACAGGGCGTCAATGAAGCTGTCAATGCTGGCGTTGATGCTGGCGTTGATGCTGGCGTCGATGCCACTGGCGCCTGGAACGGTCAGCTCAGCCATGGCATGCGAGTTTGTCTGGCCACGACGGTTGTTACCGCACGGCACCCATCAGAGGCCACATCGCTATTCCAGTTTGAGATTGGCGGTTGTCACAACTTTCTTGTACACCGCCAGTTCATCCGCCATTTGTTTGGCAAACTCGTCGGGCGAATTGCCAATCACGACGGATCCGGTGTCTTCAATGCGCTTTTTCACAGCCGGGTCTTCCAGCGCTTTGCGGGTGGCGGCATTGACTTTGTCCACCACTTCTTTGGACAAACCCTTCGGGCCATAAATGCCGTAGTAGGCCATGCGGTTCACGGGCTCCAAACCCAACTCTTTGAAAGTCGGCACATCGGGCATCGCCGTCAGGCGCTGCGGAGATGCCACCGCCAGAGCCACCAGCCGGTTGGCCTTGATGTGCGGCAGGGCCGAAGGCACGTTGTCAAAGATGATTTCGACCTGGCCACCCACCGTATCACGCAGCGCCGGACCTGCGCCTGAGTACGGAATGTGGGTGACATAAACCCCTTGCAGGTTTTTCCACAATTCGGTTTGCAGGTGCCCAATACCGCCCGTTCCCGACGAGGAATAGGAATATTTGCCAGGCGATTTTTTCAGTACAGCGACAAAATCCTTGTAGTTTTTGGCCGGAAAGCTGGGGTGCACCGCGATTACATTGGGCGTGGCTGCAATATTGATGATGGGCGTGAAATCTGTCGCCGCGTTGTAGGCAATTTTCGGGTTGATGGCCGGGTTGGCCGCCGTGGTTGAGACCGTGGCCATGCCCAGTGAATACCCATCGGGCGTGGCGCGGGCGGTTTCTGTGGCACCAATCACCCCGCCGCCACCGGCCTTGTTTTCAATAATGACCGATTGCCCCAACGCCCGGCCCAGCGGTTCACCGATCACGCGGGCAATGATGTCGGTGGTGCCACCGGGCGCAAACGGCACTTGCAGCTTGACGATTTTGCTGGGGTAGGTTTGGGCCAGTACGCTGCCCGCCACTGCCAGCAGCGAGACGATAAGAATGGTTTTGGTTTTCATGAGTGAGTGAGCGGGTAAGTGAGCAAGCGGAAATCGAATATTCTCGCAGGATGAATTTTTTCCAGCTCCTGTTCCCCGATTTTTCCCTGATTTTGTTGGGTTTTCTGCTATGCCGCTTCACAGCGCTCAACCGTTCGGTTTGGGAGAAGGTGGAGCCCTTGAGCTACTACCTGCTGTTCCCGGTGCTGTTGTTTCACTCGATTGTGAAAACACCCTTGAACCTGGCCGCCACCTCGGGCCTGATGGTTGCCGGCCTGACGCTCACCACCTGCGGGATTGCCCTGGCTTATTTGTTGCCCCATTTGCCCTGGCTGAAAAGCCATATCGACCGGCGCGAGCATGCCGCCGCCGCACAGATCGGTTTTCGGTTCAACGCCGTCATTACCCTGGCTTTGGCCGAGCGCCTGGCCGGCCCGCAGGGACTGGCGTTGGTTGCGCTGTTGATTGGCACCTGTGTACCGGTGCTTAACATCGCCGCGGTTTACCCCATGGCCCGCCACGATGGGCGCAACGTGATGGGTGAGCTGATCAAAAACCCCTTCATCCTGGCCACGGTGGGTGGCGTAGTGGCCAATTTGGCAGGATTCCGCATTCCCGAGGTTTTATTGCCCACCGTCACGCGCATCGGCGCGGCCTCGCTCGCGCTGGGTTTGCTGGCGGCGGGTGCCGGTTTGCAGCTGACAGCCCTGGCGCAATCCAAAATTTTGGGTGTATCGGTGCTGACGATTCGGCATTTTTTGTCGCCGCTAATGGCCTTTGCACTGGCCCACGGATTCAATTTGAATGCCGTGCAAACCACGGTGCTGATGTTGTATTCAGCCGTACCCACCTCGCCCAGCGCCTACGTTTTGGCGGCCCGTATGGGTTACAACGGCGCCCCGGTGGCGGCCTTGGTCACGCTATCCACCGTGTTGGCGTTGTTGAGCTTGCCGTTTGCGTTGGCATTGGCGGCTTATTGATCAAGCTACGGGAGCTTGTATACCGCCGCCAATCTGATCTGCACTGGCAAGCGCCCACATCACGTGCTCACGCACCAGGTCATCACGACTGGCATGACCTGGTGCCAGGCTTTGTTGCAAGGCCCGCCGGATTTCCGGGTCGTTTTGAGCGCGCAGCGCATTGCCCATCGCCACGGCCACATTGCGTTGCCAGCGCTGGTAACCGATGCGGCGAATCGGGCTGCCTTCGGTGTGGGTCAAAAATTCGGCTTCGGTCCAGCTGAACAACACCACCAGGTGCTGCCCGGTCAAACCGGTGCGCTCATCAAAATCCGGCAACGCGCTGCGTTGGGCGTATTTGTTCCAGGGGCAAACCAGCTGGCAATCGTCGCAGCCATAAATGCGGTTGCCGATGAGAGGGCGCAGATCCAGCGGAATGCTGCCGTGGTGTTCAATCGTCAAGTACGAAATGCAACGGCGCGCGTCGACCAGGCCGGGCGACAAAATGGCCTGGGTGGGGCAAATATCGATACAAGCCGTGCAGCTGCCGCAATGGTTGCCGGCAGGTTCGGTGGGTGTCAACGCAAAGTCCACATAAATTTCACCCAGGAAAAACATCGAACCGGCCTCGCGGTTGAGTACCAGGCTGTGTTTGCCGCGCCAACCTTGTCCGCTGCGGGTGGCCAGTTCGGCTTCCAGTACCGGGGCGGAATCGGTGAAGACGCGGTAGCCAAACGGGCCAATCTCGGCGGCAATGTGGTCACACAGTTTTTGCAGGCGGCTGCGCAGCACCTTGTGGTAATCACGTCCCCGGGCGTAGAGCGAGACGATGCCTGTTTGCGGGCGGGTGAGCTGGTCCAACTCGAGGGTTTGCCAACCGTCAGGCGTGGCCGACGGCAGGTAGTTCATGCGCACGGTGATCACGCTCACAGTACCTGGCACCAGCTCGGCCGGTCGGGCGCGTTTGAGTCCGTGCGCCGCCAGGTAGGCCATGTCGCCATTGAAACCACGGGCCAGCCAATCGAGCAGCGGCGCTTCGGCAGAAGATAAATCGACACCAGCCGCGCCAATTTGAGAAAATCCAAGCTTCTGGCCCCAGGCCTTTATTTGGATAAACAGTGAAGCGTGATCGAATTGGGACATAACGAGCCAAGCATTGTAGGAATGCCCACCGTTGCCTTGACATGGCCGAGTGAAGCCGCGACCCAGGCCTTTGCGCAGCGCCTGGCAGCCAGCCCCGCGTTGCGCAACGCTTTTGTGGAATTGCGCGGCGACCTCGGTGCTGGCAAAACCACGCTGGTGCGGCACCTGCTGCGTGCGCTGGGTGTGCAGGGGCGCATCAAAAGCCCAACCTATGCGGTGGTGGAGCCCTATTCGCTGGACACTGACGACGCACCGAAAGGCACGCTTGAAGGCACGCCCGACAGCAATGCCTTCAACATCTGGCATTTTGATTTTTACCGTTTCAGCGACCCACGCGAGTGGGCAGATGCCGGGTTTCGCGACATTTTTGCCAGCCCCGGCCTGAAACTGGCCGAATGGCCACAAAACGCCGGTGAACACCTGCCAACCGCTGATCTGGTGATTGAGCTGAAAACGCAGGTGGATGAATCACGTTCTGTGAACGTCACTGCGCCCACTGCGGTGGGCCTGCAACTATTGGCAGGCATCGCGGGATGAGGCGGCGCAGTTTATTGGCCAGCGCCCAAGCCGGCAGCCTGGTTTTGCTTTTGGGGCGCGCCCACATCGCCTGGGGTGCCAGTATTTTGGCGGTGCGTATTTGGCCCGCACCCGACTATTCACGCGTCACGA
>JANOVW010000590.1:0-1576 GCA_031417575.1 Rhodoferax sp.
ATCAGGCAGGCAAAGTCGAAATCGCCCGGTTTGTTGAACGTCCAGATGATCTCACCGGTTTTGCCAGGGGCAACGTGGGCCATATAGGGTTCTTCGTGTTCCATTTTTGGGAACTTGACCATCAGCGCTGCGTGTTCGTCCAGCTCTTTTTTGGTGCCGATCACCAGCTCATGCGTTTGTGCGCCGGTGTTCTTCAGCACAATTTTGACGGTGTCACCTTGCTTCACCTCGATTTTGTCGGGCGTGAAGCGCATGGGGTCTGACATGCTGAGGGTGATGGTCTGTTTCACGGCTTTGGCGTCGCCAGCGATACCCCACTCCTTCTGCTCTTTTTTGACCATCGCCGGTTTCTTGGCGTGAACGTCGCCGTGGGCTATCGCCGCCATGCAGCTGCCGGCGATAAATATTGCGATGAAGGTGGAGGTGAGTTTTTTCATGGATGCCTTTCGGGTAAAAATCATTGATGAGACGGAAAACCGTTAGCCCGGGCTGGAAATCTAAATATCGGGCAGCGTGCCCACCACGAGGTAAGCGCTGCCCCACAGCGAGGTGCGAACCAAACGCAAGCGCGCTCCGCGTTTGGCCAACAACCGCCAAGGGCGATCCATATTGGCGTAGGTGGTGAGGTAGCGGCGAGCACGGTAGAGGTTGAACACATTCACTGGCCAGCCCCACAGCCAGGGCAGCGTTTGCATGCCTAACAGGGCGATGCGGGCCCCAGGCTTTGCAGCGGCCAGCAAGCGTTCAACCGATGCTGCCGACTGCAGCACATCGTGGGCGTAACACATCAGTACGGCATCAGCTTGGTGGTCCAGTTCAAGGTCTGCAATGGCGGTTTGCGCCACGGTGACGTGCCTGCAGTCTGGCCGTGCGGCCAGCCGATGGCGTGCTTGCGCTGCCATGTCGGGGGATAACTCCACACCCACCACCCGCCCCAATGGCCCAACCTGTTCGGCCAAAAGTGGCAGCGTGGGCCCGGTGCCGCAAGCAATGTCGAAGACCGTTTCGCCGGGCTTCAGTTGAAGTGCCTGCACGGTGGCCAACCTCAGCGCTTCAATGCGGGTACAGGTGGCGTCGTAGCCTTGGGCCATCGCACGGTAGTTTTCCAGCGCACGGCTGGCGCTGGGTTGCGGCGCGAAGTTATCCAACACAGACAAGGTCATGGGATGCTTTTGCACACTAATGCTTCATGTTGCCCATGGGCTTGCGCACCTTGAGCTCAACGGGCTTCGTTAGTTCGGCACCGGTCTCGGGGTTGTGCAAGCCGGTCACCAAACCGTTGTTGGCGGTTTCAGCTTTAAAGCGGGCTGGCTCGGGCAGATTGCCGGTCCATTCAAAGGCCTGGGTTCCGGGCTGCTGCTTGAACCAGCCAGGGTCTTTGTAGTCACCCGGCTTTTGGTCTTTGCGCACCTTGAGCGTGGTGAACATACCGCCCATTTCCACTGGGCCATAAGGGCCGGTACCGGTCATCATCGGCAAGGTTTGCTCAGGCAAGGGCATCTCCATCTCACCCATATCGGCCATGCCCCGTTCACCCATCACCATATAGTCGGGCACCAGTTTTTGTATTTTTTTG
>JANOVW010000591.1:0-2852 GCA_031417575.1 Rhodoferax sp.
ACCAGATGCCCGATGTTGGCATGGTGCAAATAACTGCCAGTGAGTTTAAATAACTTGATACTGCCGACGTAAATTCCGTGGCTATAACCGTCGCCGTATCCGTTTCTGCCGAACTCGCTGTTTTCGACCTCTAGTACAGAATCCCCGTTACCCGTCAAAATTCCATTTTCGTTGTCGAAAAAACTGCAATTTTTTACCAACAAGTGGCCTTTTTCAAATCGTATGCCCGCGCCATTTTTGTCTGGGACTTTGGCGCCTTTGAAAACGACGTTCTCTACTGTAATCTTGCCACCCCGCACCACCCAAATGGCTTTTTTCTCAGCACTTTGACCAGCGGCAATCAATTGAACCTTGCCGCCGACTCCGCGAATGGTCAGGCGGTCCTGCTTCCAAACAGCCACATCCCCGAGGTAGTCACCCGCATCAATTTCCACGGTATCGCCATCCCGTGCTTTTGCAGCAGCGGCTTCAATTGATTTGAAGTCGCGATTAGGGCCAACTTTCAAAAGGGCGGAGGTGGTTGCGCCAGTCAGCCCCATTTTTGCTTCTGTTGGGGCGGGTGGGGCTCCCATCGCGTTGTTGGTCATGGTGAAATACACCCATAACAAAACAGCCAGGCGGGAAAAGGCGAAATGAGTGGTCACAAATTGATGTCGGGCGTTGCGGCAAATCTTATCACTGAGAAATGACCCGCACTACAGGCAGTCAAGCCGTTGCCACGCGGCGAAGCGCGCGGACTGCCTTGCCCAAAAAATGCCGGATTGCTTGGAACGTGCCTCGAATGCTTCTGGACTTAAAAGCGAGCAAGCCCCAACGCTCCCTTCGGTGTGACATCCAGTCTTTTTTGTAGCTATCATCTCCTGTCAGGTAATCGACTTCGTCCACCTTGTCTATATCAATCACGTGCCGCATCAGGCGCGCTGTCAGTACCGTGCCGGGAGAAAGGCGGTCATGACCAGCAATATAGGCTAACTTGAAAATACTCGCTTTGCCGCTTTTGACCAGCCACAATTGCGCAGCAATAGGTTGGCCGTTCAATCGCAAAATGCCCAGGCGAAGCCAGCCTTTTTTTGCAGCGAGGGCAATCAGCCCCGGAATGAAGTCTGGGCGGGGCTCTGGTGGTTTCCAGCTTTGCTGGTATACCGCAATGAAGTCGGCAGTGGCCTTCGCCAGTTTGGCATTGAGATCGGTAAAAACATCGATTTGCAACTGTCCTTGGTGAGACAATCGGCGCGCACCTCTCTCAATGTTGTGCTGTAGTTTGGAGGGCAAGCTGCGCTGGTATTGGTCGAATGAGCGCTGATTCACCTTGAGATACCAGTTTCCAAAACAAAAATAATGATCGGTCCAGAACCCTGCGGATGCAAGAGCTGCTTCAAACTTGCTGACGAAAACGGACCCAAGATCCATCGGCTGCAACCTCAATACGGACAGACGGGGCAGTTGTTTGCCGATCAAAGCTGCAAACCCTTCGGCTGCCGCTTGATGAAATCCGGCTTGATCAGGATGCTTGACGTCAACACCCCGACGAACCCAGTGCATGGGGCCAAACAGGCTGGTGTAGTAATTGGAAAGGCTGCCAAGCGGGTTCCCCTTCAATACTGGGAGGCAGGCGGCCAGGCCCAAGCTTGGGTTCATCTCAAAGAGCAACTGGACATTGCTGGCGACATCACCCGCCTCAAACCCGTGCTGCGCGAGATTTTCAAACCAGTCCAGCGTGCAAAAAAAGTCACTCTCTGGGTCTTCAGACCAACCAGGACCTAAATGGGTTAGTTCTGACCGCAACGCGTCGAAACCGGTCAGTACCTTTGCAACGGCGTCGGACACGTAAGTCGCGAGCAGTACAGAAACTACCGCCCAATCGGCAAATACGTCATCCCCTGCTGACGCACCAGCTTGGGGTCATACAAATTGCGCCCATCAAATATCAGCGGGTTTTTAAGCTTTTGCTTGATGGTGTCCAAATCTGCGCTGCGGAACTCCTTCCACTCGGTGACGATGATCAGGGCATCTGCGTCATTCAGCGCTTCCATAGACTTCTCTGAGTATTTCAAGCGGGGTTCATTGCCAAAAATACGCTGGGCTTCGTGCATGGCCACCGGGTCGTAGGCTGTTACGGTGGCACCGGCAGCGAACAGGTCGGCCAGCAGGTCGCGGCTGGGGGCGTCGCGCATGTCGTCGGTGTTGGGTTTGAAGGCCAGGCCCCACACGGCGAAGTGTTTGCCAGCGAGGTCGTTGCCAAAATGTTTTTTGACCTTGGCACCCAGCACGTGTTTCTGGGCATCGTTGGCATCTTCCACCGCCGTCAGCACTTTCAGGTCGATGTTGGCTTTGTCGGCGGCGGTTTTGATGAGGGCCTTCACGTCTTTGGGGAAGCACGAGCCGCCGTAGCCGCAGCCGGGGTACAAAAAGTCGTAACCAATGCGCGGGTCTGAACCAATGCCTTTGCGCACCATTTCAATGTCGGCGCCCAGCACTTCGGCCAGGTTGGCCAGCTCGTTCATGAAGCTGATGCGGGTTGCCAGCATGGCGTTGGCGGCGTATTTGGTGAGCTCGGCGCTGCGCACGTCGGTGACGATCAGGCGTTCGTGGTTGCGCTGGAAGGGCGCGTACAAAGCACGCATGAGGTGGATGGCCTGCTCGTTGTCAGAACCCACCACAATGCGGTCGGGTTTCATGAAGTCGTCTACCGCCGCGCCTTCTTTCAGGAACTCGGGGTTGGAGACCACGGCGTACGGCACATTCACGCCCCGTTTCTTGAGCTGTTCGGCAATGGCCGCATTGACGGCGTCGCCTGTGCCCACTGGCACGGTGCTTTTGTCCACAATGACCTTGAAATCGGTCATGCGGTC
>JANOVW010000592.1:0-15647 GCA_031417575.1 Rhodoferax sp.
GCGAACCAGACCCGACGCGGGGAACGGGTTGAACGGAATCAAGTTGAACTTGCCCCAAACGCCCGGCTGAGCATGCTTCCTGACCAGTTCAACCAGTTGCCGTGCTTGCTCAGGTGAATCGTTGACACCGTCCAGCATGCAATACTCGAAGGTCACAAAATCGCGTGGCGCGACGGCCAAATAACGGTTGCAGGCATCCAGCAGCTCCGCTATCGGGTATTTTTTGTTCAGCGGCACCAAATCACTGCGCAAACTGTCAGTGGGGGCATGCAATGAAATCGCCAAGGCCACCGGGCAATCCGCGCCCAGACGGTCAATCATGGGCACAACGCCTGAGGTAGAAACCGTTACCCGACGCCTGGAAAGACCGTAGCCATGGTCGTCCAGCATGGTTTTTAAAGCCGGAACCAGGGCTGAGTAGTTTTGCAACGGCTCGCCCATGCCCATCATCACCACATTGGAGATGATGCGTTCCGCCCGGCCGAAGTGCTGACGCAAAAAATGCTCGGCAAACCAGAGTTGGCCGACAATTTCGGCCGTGCTGAGGTTGCGGCTGAAGCCTTGATGGCCGGTAGAGCAAAACCGGCAGCCCACCGCGCAACCGGCCTGCGATGAAATACACAGTGTGGCGCGGTCGGCTTCAGGAATAAACACCGCTTCGACAGCCTCGCAGTTGCCTACGTCAAATAACCATTTGATCGTGCCATCAGCAGAGACGTGCTGCGAATTGATTTTGGGAGCAACGACCTCGGCCACTTCGGCCAGCTTGGCGCGAAAGGCTTTGGCCAGATCTGTCATGGCGCTCGGGTCGGAGACACCATTTTGGTGAATCCAGCGGAAAAGCTGCTTGGCGCGAAACGGTTTTTCACCCAGTTGGCCACAGAACGTCACCAACCCGTCCAGATCAAAGTCGAGGAGATTGACCTTCATGGCACGGGCTTGTGTAGAAATTCCGGTGACCGATTTGCGCCGTTTGTCGACTGGGTATCTGCTTTATTCCCGATTAACGGGAATAAACGTTCATGCCCGGAAAGAAAAACGCGATTTCAACTGCGGCGGTTTCAGCGGCGTCTGAGCCGTGAACGGCGTTGGCATCAATGCTGTCGGCAAAATCGGCGCGAATCGTACCGGCGGCTGCTTTTTTCGGGTCGGTGGCACCCATCAGGTCGCGGTTTTTCAGGATGGCGCCTTCGCCTTCGAGGGCTTGAATCATCACCGGGCCGGAAATCATGAATTCGACCAGATCTTTGAAGAATGGGCGCGCCTTGTGAACACCATAAAACGCTTCGGCATCGCCGCGTGACAAATGCACCATGCGCGCGGCAACGACTTTCAGACCCGCTCCTTCAAAACGGGCATAAATCTGGCCAATCACGTTTTTGGCAACGGCATCTGGCTTGATGATGGAAAGTGTGCGTTCGATAGTCATTTGGGTTTCCTGATTTGGATCGTTTGAAAAAAAGCCTGGCAGGCAATTCACGTTAATTTGCGCCGCCTGGCAAAGCCTTCTATTTTAACCTGCGACTGGCACCGTTACCGGCGACCTCGGCCCCCGCCGCCCCGGTTGCCACCGCGATTGCCACCACCGTTGCCACGATCACCACCACCGCCGCCATTTCCACCCCTGTCGCCAGGGCCGCTGGGGCCGCCCGGACCACTAAAACCACCCTGCCGCCTGGGTCCTTGCCGCTGCCGTGAGAAACTATCGGCTCCGATGTAGCCGAGCGACGTTTTCATGGGATCGGGCTGATTGCCCGCTGGTGGCCGCTCTTGCGGCGCTGAGCGGTCGCTCGGGAATGCGTGGTTTGAGGTGTTGCGCACGGGATTCCGGGGGTTACTGCGCCCCTCGTTACGGCCAAATCGTGGGTCTGCGTCCTGCCCCTGCCGCGGCAGGTCAGACGGGAAACCTCTGGGAGCTGCCTGGTTGCCGTTGCCACTGCCTCTTGGCCCGCCGGTTTGCCCACGTCGGCGCGCGCCCTGGAAGGCGGGAGTCGTCGGGCTGGACGGTGGCTGAAACTCCAGATCTTGTTCTGAAAAACCGCCCTGCCGTAAACCCCGCTGCTGTCCGGATGAGCGACCTCTGGGATCACTACCCTGCGGACCCCTTTGCTGCCCGCCAGGCTGACCACCCGTCTGGCTTCGTCGAGGCCCCCGGGGTGACCGATGGTTCGACCCAGTTGGACCATTCGCTGGCCCATCTGGCCCATTTTGCACACCCATCTGGTCCGATGCGCCCCTGCCAGAACCGTGCCGATCGGATGCCCCGCTGCGGTCGACCGCATCATTCAGGAGGCGAATATCACGCTCATCGAGTTCCATCCAGGCTCCGCGCTTGAGGCCTTTGGGAAGCATCATGGCGCCATAACGAATGCGGATCAAGCGACTGACGGCGTGGCCAACCGCCTCAATCATGCGGCGCACTTCGCGGTTTCGCCCTTCAGAAATAGTGACCCGGTACCAGCAGTTGGCACCTTCGCCGCCACCGGCTTCAATGGAGCCAAATTGGGCCACGCCGTCATCCAAGGTGACGCCATCGAGCAATTTGCGTTTTTCATCAGCGCTCAAGCTACCCAAAACACGCACTGCGTATTCACGCTCCAATCCAAACCGGGGATGCATCAGGTTGTTGGCCAAACCGCCGGAGTTGGTGAATAGCAGCAGGCCTTCGGTGTTCAAATCCAGCCGCCCGACCGATTGCCATTTGCCCTGATGCAATTTGGGCAGTCGACGAAACACGGTGGGGCGGTTTTGCGGATCGTCATGGGTAACCACTTCGCCAGCCGGCTTGTGATACGCAATGACCCGGGCGGGTGGTGGGTCGATCCGCACCCGGATCGGCTTGCCGTTGACCTTGATGTGATCACCAAACTGGATTCGCTGCCCAATGTGTGCTGGCTCATTGTTGACCGTGATGCGCCCTTCAACAATAAGCTGCTCCATCTCAAGACGGGATCCCATGCCCGACTGAGCCAACACCTTGTGCAGTTTGGGCGCCTCGGCCTGGGGTTGCAACACGCGTTTCTGTATCGGTGCGGCCTCATCAGCCAGCTCGGCGTCGAATTGGCCAGAGATCACATCACCAAATAAATCCATGCCAGGTGGCGTTTCAGACGAGGCGACAAAAGACGGTTCATTTGGCATGCCGGCGGATGCTGCTTCTGCGTTTTTGGCAGATTTCTCGGCTGGCATCTCAGGTGTTGCGTGGGGTGGAGCCTGAATTGGCGCCTGGATTGGCGCCTCAGGCAAGGCGTCAGGGGTTCCCGCCATTTCTACTTCGGCTCCCGCTGAAGTGCTGGCGGTGGTAACCGGCTCGGATTGCGCAACATTTTGCAGCCCGTTTGCCACGTTTGATTCTGCTTTTTTTGATCGCGTTTTTTTCTCTTTTATAACAATTATGTTACTATTATCAATCAAATTATTGTCAATATTAGTAGCTTTTTGTGCAATTATTAATTGAACAATTTCGCTTTTTTCCTCTGATTGATCTTCAATACTAGATAAATCATGACTGAGAGCGTCAGACACAGGCGTTTTTGGTTTCATAGTGAGCTCTCTGGGGTAACGCTGGCCACCGAATCGGTTGGGCCTGATGGGTTCATTTGATCGATAGGATCAGTAGCTTGGATGGGGTCATTTGGTTCATCACCCTGCGGCTCTGCCGCCGAAGCTGCGCCCACCTCGAGCGGCAGACCAACCGATAAATCGCCAGTCAAATTGCCGGTCAAATCACTCGCCAAACCATCTGCCTCGTCTGACGCCGCCATCGCATCACCCACCAAGGTGTCTAGCGTGGCTTTTTGCAACAGCGGAAGCTGGTCCAGCGAGGCAAGCCCAAGATCATCCAAAAACTGGCGGGTGGTGGCAAACAAAGCCGGTCGGCCCACCGTCTCACGGTGGCCAATCACCTCGACCCAGCCGCGGTCTTCCAGTTGTTTGAGCAATTGCGAGTTGATGGTGACCCCACGAATGTCTTCCATATCGCCTCGCGTGACCGGTTGCCGGTAAGCGATGATCGCCAGCGTTTCAAGCGTCGCACGGGTGTAACGGGCGGGTTTTTCAGGGTTCAACCGATCCAAATAATGCCGCATATCGGGACGGCTTTGAAACCGCCAACCGGTTGACACACAGACCAATTCCACACCGCGTTGCGTCCAGTCCAACTGCAAATCAGCCAACAGCCCTTTCAAGGTGTCGTCGCCCACCTGGTCGTCAAAAAGAACCCTGAGCTCCTTCAATGGCAAGGGGGCTTGCGCACAAATCAGTGCCGTTTCAAGAACGCGTTTGGCATCCACCGTATTCATAGTCAAACCGGTTTGTCGATATGCGCCGCCAGAACCAAGTACCAAAAACCAACGGAACGGATGCGCAAAGTGTCTAAGAACTGGGTCCAGGGACAGGCCCCAGAGAAAACGTCAGGGCCAGATTCCAGAGGCAGGAAAGTAAGAAGGCAAGCATTGCTGTCATCAAGACGGCACCCCAAAAGGTAACCGACAAGAATGGCAAGGGGAATTCACCGAAGAATCATCAGGAAATCACCGGATGAGGCTGAACTGCCAAATTGAGGGTATTGTAACTTAGGCCCAAACGCTGACACAGTTGCACCATGTCATCGGGCAGCGGCGCATCAAAGGCCAGCGGCAGCTGCGTCACGGGGTGCAAAAAGGCCAATTTCCACGCATGCAGGGCCTGCCGCGGGAGCCCCAAATGGGTGCTTCCACCATACACCGCATCGCCAATAAGCGGCATGCCTTGATGCGCCATGTGGACCCGAATTTGGTGGGTGCGCCCGCTGTGCAGGGTGCACAGCACCAAGCTGGCTGCTGTTTGCGCCCCGGTCTGGGCAGTCAGTTTCGAAGGTGGTTTACCCTTGGGTAGCGCACTGAATGTCGGTTGAATCGAGCCCGCCGGGGGGACTTCAAGAAGCGTATCCAATCGCCTGACGGTCGTTTTGGCAGGTTTTCCAAGGTGCCGAACACCATCTACCACGGCCATGCGCAGGCGGTTGGCGGGATCTCGGCCGATGGCGTTTTCAACGTCAAACTGACGCGCGCCAACCCAGAGCCGGTCGGTGATCGCCACATACTGGCGCGACACCTCGCGAGCCGCGATTTTGCGCACCAGGCCTTCCATTGCCAATCTAGAGCGCGCCACCACCATCAGGCCACTGGTGTTTTTGTCTAGCCGGTGCACGATACCTGCCCTGGGCAGGCCTGCAGCGGCGGCATCCAGCGCCAGCAAGCCATTCAGCAAGGTACCGGTCCAATTGCCCGGTGCCGGATGCACCACCAACCCTGCGGGTTTGTTGATGACCAGTACATGTTCATCGCGGTAGACCACGGCAATCGCCATGGGCTCGGCCTTGAAGGCCTGGCTTTGCTCCGTCGGACGCATCTCTACCCGACCGGCCGCACCCGCCTGGACGCGCTGCGCCGGTTTGGTAACCACCATGGGCCCCATGCTGACGGCACCCTCTTCGATCAGGCGTTGCAGGTAATTGCGTGAAAATTCCGGCACCAACAGTGCAAGGGCCTGATCCAACCGCTTTCCATGGGTTTCGGCACCGACAATGAATTCCCGAACTTCACATTCAGCATCTGTCGTGCCCGCATCATCCAGCGGTATTTGCAACAGGTCGCCTGACAACGGGTCGCCAGGCCCGGAGACGCTTGACAACCGGGCACGGGGCAATGGGTCGCTCGATATAATCACAATCGGTTCAGGTCGTCATTTGAGAAAGCCATGCGCATCATTCCATTATCGGTTTTTTACAGTCTGAGACGGTTCTTGCGCAGTACCCCATTGCCCGGGTTGATGCTGGCAGCTACGGCTCTGCTCCAGATTGGCTGCGCATCGGTCGAGGCCGACCCCACTGCCGGCTGGAGCCCCAACCGCATCTATGCCGAAGCCAAAGATGAGATGAGTGCGGGCTCCTTTGACAAAGCGGCCACGTTGCTTGAAAAACTCGAAGGCCGGGCTGCGGGCACGCCGCTTGCCCAGCAAGCGCAGCTCGATCGCGCCTATGCCCGCTACAAAGGCAATGAAACCGCCGAGGCCTTAGCTACCCTGGAGCGGTTCATGAAGCTGCACCCCGCCAGCCCGGCACTTGACTACGCGCTATACCTCAAGGGTGTCATCAACTTCAACGATGACCTGGGTCTTTTTTCATCGTTTTCGAATCAGGATCTGTCTGAACGGGATCAACGCGCGTCCAAGGAGTCGTTCGAAGCGTTCAGGGAGCTTTCCACCCGCTTCCCCGAATCCAAATACACGGGTGACGCGCGGCAGCGCATGACCTATATCGTCAATTCGCTGGCACAGTACGAGGTGCATGTGGCACGTTACTATTTTGGGCGTGGTGCCTATCTGGCGGCCATCAACCGGGCGCAAACTGCCGTGACAGACTACCGTGGCGTGCCGGCGGCCGAAGAGGCAATGTTCATCATTTTGAAATCGTACGAGGCGCTGGGCCTTACCGATCTGCGTGACGATGCACAACGCGTGCTGGAAAAAAACTTCCCCAAAAGCGCTTTTTTGGGCAAGGGAGTAAAAGCTGGCGCTAGCTCATGGTGGAAGTTTTGGTAGCTTCGGCCAGTTTGTTCAATTGGGCCTGAAAGGCAACTGCCGTTTTTAATACGCGCATGGGTGGCAACGCGGCCATCAGCCGGCGGCCATAACCCATCGAGGTCAGGCGCGGGTCGCACAAAACCAGAATCCCCTGATCGGTTTCACGGCGAATGAGGCGCCCCGCCCCCTGTTTGAGTGACACCGCAGCTTCGGGCAAAAAGAACTCGTTGAACGGACTGCGTCCAGCTGCCTCCAGCCGCTGAGAACGGGCTTCAACCAGCGGGTCGTTGGGCGGCGGGAAAGGCAATTTGTCGATGATGACCAGTTGCAATGCGTCGCCGGGCAGATCAACCCCTTCCCAAAACGAAGCCGAAGCCACCAACACGCATCCTGGCCCACCCTGTGAATTACCCAACCGAAAGCGTTCGGTGAGTTCGCCCTTGGGTCGTTGGCCCTGTACCAGCACTTCAATCTGATCTTCGCTTTCCAGGCTTTTGCGCAGGCCTTCACCAATCGTCTGCAATGCGCGCAATGTGGTGGTGAGCACCAAGGTACGCCCGCCCAATACCCTCGCGGCCTGGGCCGCCACATCGGCCACCTGTTGGCTATGGCCGGCATCGCCCGGCTTCACCAAACCCGGGGGTACATAAACCGCGGCCTGGTTCGGGTAGTCAAACGGGCTGTCGACCCGCAACAATTCAGCATCCTGCAAACCATTGGGCTCGGTGAACCAGGTGAGACCTGATGCATCACCCAAGGTGGCCGAGGTGAATACCCAGGCTTTGCCTGAAGGCTGCTCGGCATCTACTTTGAGCACCTTGTTTCGCATGGCATCAGCGATATCCAGCGGCGACTCAACCAGCCGCAAGTGCTGCGATACCTCCAGCCATCGTACTGCATTGGCAGGGCAGACCTGGCGAAAGCCGTCAGCACGTTCGGCCAATTCACTCAGGCGCTCCCGCAAACGAAGGAAATCGGGCGCGGTTTGGGCCACCAGGGCTAGCGCTTCCTGCAGCACACCAGCGGTTTCCAGCAACACGGCCAAGCCATCGTCCCAAGTAGCTGCATGCAGCCCATCGGGTGCGGGGCCCGTCCAGCGCAATTTGGCACCCGCCGCTTGTTTGCCGGCCAATAACCGCAGGTCTCGCAACGAACGCTCAAAATCGCCTACCAGGCCCCGCCAATCCGCCAGCCCTTGCGCTAAAGTCAGGCCGGTTGCCAACATGTCGCGGGCCAGATCCAGCGCCTGGCTGGTGCTCAAGAAGCGCCCCAGAAACTGAACGCCAATTTCGTTCAGTTGATGGGCTTCGTCAAACACCACGGCGTTGACGCTGGGCAAAAGCTCCGCCATGCCGGATTCACGCACTGTCACATCTGCAAAAAACAGATGGTGGTTGATCACCACCAAATCAGCGCCCAGCGCTTCCCGGCGCGCCAGGTTGACGTGACAAGCCTTGAACTGAGGGCATTGAGAGCCCAGGCAATTCTCCCGTGTTGAAGTCACCAGGGGAATCAGCGGTGAACGCTCGTCCAGCCCCGGCAATTCAGCCAGATCGCCACTGACTGTGCTTTGCGCCCAGCGTTCGATGCGCGCCAAGGCCCTCTGACTCCAGGCATCTGCAGAGGCGTTGTCTTGCCGGGCGATGTCCAGGCGATGCAGGCACAGGTAGCTGGCACGGCCCTTGAGCAAAGCCGTGCGCACCGGCAAACCCAGCGTTTTGACCAGCAGCGGCAAATCCCGTCGGAATAATTGGTCTTGCAGGTTCTTGGTGGCGGTGGAGAGCAACACCCGCTGCCCGCTCAACAAGGCCGGCACCAGATACGAAAAAGTTTTGCCGACACCGGTACCGGCCTCTACCACCAGCGTCCCGCCGTTTTGCAGGGTTCGGGCAACAGCCAGCGCCATTTGGGTTTGCCCCTCGCGGGCGCGGAACGCAGGGAGCGCACGCGCCAGCAAACTGTCCGCGCCAAAGGCCTGGCCGACTTGTTGAATCAGGCTCACCAGAACACCGGCATAACACGATATTTTCGGAGGGCCCTAAAGCCGCAGTTACGCCTGATCATCGGGTTCCGTCAGATTTTGCAAACGCACCAGTTCGTCACGCAGTTTCAGGCGGCGCTTCTTCAGGCGTTTCATCAACAATTCATCGGGAACCGCGGCCAGTGCGGCGCGGTCGATCAAGGCGTTCAGATCCGAGTGTTCGATCTGGAGCTCGATCAGGCGCCGGTTGGGAGAATGCAGGTTGTCGTCCAAGGGATTTGTAAAGGTATAGGGTATGTGCCCGTCAAGCGATTGCCAGCTGTTGTGACACCGGCTGCGACTTGGTTCGATAATACGACTTAACTCGTTGGTGCCGCCTTGCGCAGGCGGATAATTCAAGACATGTACAAAGGCTATCGACTTACCGCTTCAACTGGCATCCACAAGGGTGATCGGGACTATCAGCAGGATCAGGTGGCTTTGCTTCAGCATCCCCGGTTCAACGGCTGCATTTTGGCGGTGGTGGCAGACGGCATGGGTGGCCGCAGTGGCGGGCGCAAGGCGTCAGATCAGGTCATGCTAACAGCCAAACAGCTGTTTGAACGTTACTCGCCAGAAGCCGATGACGCTCAGGCCATGCTGCGCCAACTGGTAGAAGAAGCACATGTCGTCATCAAACTCACGGCGATTTCAGCAGAAGAGGAACCCCACAGCACCGTGGTGGCTTTTTTGATCAATCCAGGCGGCGATTGCCATTGGATCCACTCGGGCGATTCACGCGTCTATCACTTCCACGGCTCCAAACTGGTCAAACGGTCGATGGATCACTCGTATGTTCAAGCGCTGGTCAACCGGGGTGAACTGAACGAAGAGCAGGCCAACAGTCATCCGCAATCCAACATTTTGATGAGTTGCCTGGGTGCAGAAACCGACCCTACTGCCGACGTTCACTTCGTGCCCAAACTCAGGGCGGGCGACGTGTTGCTGGCCTGTAGCGACGGCGTGTGGCACTATTTCACCAATGCCGAATTGGGTTCGGTGTTGTCCACCTTGTCAGCTCGTGAGGCAACCGAGTTCCTGATTGAAAAAGCCCGCTCACGCGGCAACGGCGGGGGCGACAACCTGTCGCTGGTAATTGTCAAGCTGGAACCGCTCACTGAATAGAGTTTCTGAGGCGCAAAGCGTGTTGGCTCTGGGCCCTTTTCCAGCGTCCTTACCTTCCTCGCCGGCCTTGCTTTTCGATCGTTTCCGGCGCTTCTTCCCGTTTCAGGCGTGCCTGCGTTTTTTGCTGCACACGCAATTGGCGTTCGTCATAGGCGCGCTGGTTGGCCGCTTCGTCGGCGCGACGCGCCTCACGCTGGGCATCTTCCTGGCGTTTCTGGCTTTCACGCGCCATCTGCTGGCGGGTGTTTTCAGCTTCCTGCGCCATCGCTTGCTGGCGGGCAGCAATCCGTTCGTCCATGCGCTCCAGGCGCTGCTGCTGGGTTGCTTGCTCTTGAGCCAGCCGATCGGCGTCTTTAACTAATTGTTCGGTCGATATGCGCCCCTCACGGCGCGATATTTGTTCGGCTCCCCGCGCCCGCGCGTCGGCCAAGTTCAGCAACACCTCCTGGCGGCGCAAATCGGCAACCTGATCTCGTTTTTCACGACGGCGCTGGGTCAAACAGTCGGATACGGCAAACAGCTGGTAACAAGCAACCTCATCCTGTGCAAATCGTGTTTCGATGGTTTTGCGCTCTTGCAGAATGCGGGCACGTTGGGGGTTGGTGTCTGAGGATGGCGATATCGGCGTAATTTGCGACGTAACTTGGGACGTAACTTGCGATGCTGCCTGCATCGGCAATTGCGCCTGCGCTGCAAAACCACCCAACAGCACACACCACACGATGACCCGGCTTGCCCTGCCACCAGTCAATGCGAGGCCTGAACGCGTCATGTCAGGCTGGTTTCCACTTGGCGGCGCTCCAAGTCCAGGTAATCCTTGGACTGCATCTCATTCAACCGGGATACCGTTCGGGGGAACTCGTGCGACAAGGGCCCGTCCAAATACAGTGACTCAGGTGGCACTTGCGCTGACATGATGAGTTTGACCCTCCGATCATACAACACGTCGATCAGCCAAGTGAACCGGCGGGCTTCGGAGGCCATTCGCACCTCCATTTTGGGCACGTCGCTGAGCAAGACCGTGTGGAATTGTGTGGCGATTTCAAGGTAATCGTTTTGCGATCGGGGGCCACCACACAGGGTTTTGAAATCAAACCAAACCAGCCCGCCAGCACGCCGCAGA
Organism: Rhodoferax sp.; assembly: GCA_031417575.1. Taxonomy (GTDB): domain Bacteria; phylum Pseudomonadota; class Gammaproteobacteria; order Burkholderiales; family Burkholderiaceae_C; genus JANYCG01. The sequence continues at coordinate 10,833 of JANOVW010000592.1, forward strand.
GCATGGATTTCCCGGGCTTCGATGTGCAGAACCGGGTCATCGTCCCGCGTTTCAGACAGTTGGTTGAAGGCATTGCGCATCCGGGAATCGGCCTGCGCGCCCAAAGGCGTGTGATACATCTGCAAACGCTCGAGCGTACGACGCCGGTAGTCAGTGCCGTTGTCAACGTTGACCACCTCAAGATGGTTATTGAGCAGAGCGATGGCGGGCAAAATGCGGTCGCGGTGCATGCCACCGGGGTACAAATCGTCGGGCCTGAAATTGGAGGTGGTTACAAAACCGACACCATTCTCAAAGAGGGCTGCCAGCAGCCGGTGCAAGATCAGTGCGTCAGTGATTTCCGCCACATGGAACTCATCAAAACAAATCAGGCGGAATTTGCGCGACATCTCTTTGGCCAGCACGTCCAGGGGGTTCACCGTGCCTTGCAAATCACTCAATTTGCGGTGTACTTCGCGCATGAATTCGTGAAAGTGCAGACGGGTTTTTCGCTGCACGGGCACCGCATTGAAGAAACAATCCATCAAGAAACTTTTGCCCCGCCCTACCCCGCCGTACAGGTAAACACCCCGCGGAATGGGCGGCCGGTTGATCAGTTTCTTGAACGCATTGGAGCGGGCCGCCTTGTACACCACCCACTCTTCCGCGCATCGCTCCAGCGCAGCAACTGCTCTTAGTTGGGCCGGATCGGACGTGTAGTGGCGGCTTTTCAGCTCGGCCTGGTAGACAGAAGAGACGCTCACAAAAATGAATTTTTATATCAATCTTATACAATTATTTTAGAATAAAGATTTATTTTTGATACAAATATCATAGCTTACAATAGATACAAAATTTGGACAAAATAGCTTATTTAAACAAAAATAATTACAAAAATAGATATTTTGATCGTCAGAAGTTGATGGTTCGTTTGTCGACTGCCAGGGCTGCCTCCTTGGTCGACTCACTCAACGACGGATGTGCATGGCAAATACGCGCAATGTCTTCGCTGCTGGCACGGAATTCCATCGCCATTACACACTCGGCGATCAATTCACTGGCTTGTGGCCCAACGATGTGCACACCCAAAATTTCGTCGGTTACAGCATCCGCCAACATCTTCACCATGCCGGTGGTGTCGCCCAGCGCCCGCGCCCGGCCATTGGCCAAAAACGGGAACGTGCCCGCTTTGTACACCACGCCAGCTGCCTTGAGCTGCTGCTCGGTTTGGCCGACCCAGGCGATTTCGGGCGAGGTATAAATCACCCAAGGAACGGTGTTGAAGTTGACGTGCGGGTGCTGGCCTGCAATCCGCTCAGCCACGGCTACGCCCTCTTCTTCGGCTTTGTGGGCCAACATGGGGCCGCGCACCACGTCGCCCACGGCCCACACGTTCGGCAGATTGGTTTTGCAATGGTCGTCCACCACAATCGCACCCCGCTCATCGAGCTTCAGCCCGACGTTTTCCGCTTGCAGACCCGTGGTGTTGGGGACTCGGCCAATCGAAATGATGAGCTTGTCAACTTCCAGCAATTGCGCCTCACCCTTGGCATTGGCGTACGCAATTGAGACGCCTTTTTTGCCGGAATTGATGTCGCCAACTTTCACGCCGAGTTCGATTTTCAGACCTTGCTTGTCAAACGCTTTTTTGGCTTCTTTGGCAATTTGTTCGTCGACCGCGCCCATAAAGGTGGGTAATGCTTCCAATACTGTCACCTCGGCACCCAACCGCCGCCAAACCGAGCCCATCTCCAGGCCAATCACGCCGGAGCCAATCAGTGCCAGTTTTTTGGGAACCTCGGCGATCTGCAAGGCGCCCTCATTCGAGAGGATGTTTTCTTCGTCAAACGGCGCTCCTGGCAAGGGCCGCGCGTTGGAACCCGTGGCCAAAATAACATGCTTGGCTGAAATGGTTTCAGAAGCGGCACCCGTGACCTGAAGGTCGTAACCGGCATCGGAGCTTTTCTCAAATGCGCCGCGCCCATGAAAAAACGTCACCTTGTTCTTTTTGAGCAAGAACTGAATGCCGTCATTGTTCTGCTTGACCACCGTGTTTTTACGGCCCAGCATTTTGGCAATATCCATCGAAAGACCAGAAACACCAATACCATGCTCAGCAAAGTGTTTGCCCGCATGTTCGTAATACTCTGAACTTTGAAGCAATGCCTTGCTTGGTATACACCCCACATTGGTACAGGTGCCGCCCAAAGCCGGGCCTCCCTTGGCATTTTTCCATTCGTCTACACAGGCCACACTAAAGCCCAATTGCGCAGCACGAATAGCCGCTACATAGCCACCGGGCCCGCCACCGATGACGACCACATCAAATAGTTTTGCCATGATCTGACCTTAAATGTCGAACAAAAGGCGTGCCGGGTCTTCCAGGGCCTCTTTCATGGCCACCAGGCCCAACACGGCCTCGCGGCCGTCGATGATGCGGTGGTCGTAACTCATCGCGAGGTAGTTCATGGGGCGGATGACGATTTGGCCGTTTTCAACCACGGCCCGGTCTTTGGTGGCATGCACACCCAAAATTGCCGACTGCGGCGGGTTGATGATGGGGGTGGACAACATCGAACCAAACGTGCCGCCATTGCTGATGGAGAAGGTGCCGCCGGTCATCTCTTCAATACCCAACTTGCCGTCACGTGCCTTGGCACCGTACTCGGCAATTTTTTTCTCGATGTCCGCAAAACTCATCTGATCGGCATTGCGCAAAATCGGCACCACGAGCCCGCGTGGGCTGCCCACTGCGATACCGATGTCGAAGTAGCCGTGGTAGACGATGTCGGTGCCGTCTACCGAGGCATTGATAACCGGGAATTTCTTGAGCGCGTGAACAGCCGCTTTCACAAAAAAACTCATGAAACCGATTTTGACGCCATGCTCTTTTTCGAATTTTTCCTGGAAGCGCTTTCGCATCTCCATCACCGGGGCCATGTTGACTTCGTTAAAGGTCGTCAAGATGGCATTGGTCGATTGGGACTGCAGCAAGCGCTCTGCCACACGAGCGCGCAGTCGGCTCATGGGCACACGCTGCTCGGGCCTGGGGCCGAATGACGACGTTTTTGCAACCACCTGAGGCAATGACGTGCCAACAGCAACGGAAGGCAACGCCGAAGCGGGCGCCAGGTTGGCCTTGGCCATGATGGGCGCAGCTGCCGCTGCGTTTGCAGGACCGCCAGAAGCCACCACCGCTAATACGTCACCCTTGGTGATGCGACCATCTTTGCCGGTGCCCGTTACGGACGCACTGGCAATTTGATGGTCTGCGAGCAGCTTGGCGGCGGCTGGCATCGCAACACCCGCGCTGCTGCCTTGCACGGCTGCACCCGCAGACGCCTGTACCGCCACGGCCGGGGGCGAGATTACCGCAGCAACCGCACTACCGGCCTTGCCTTCGGTATCAATTCGGGCGATGAGTTGCTCGGCGGCGACGGTACTGCCGTCACCCATCACCAGTTCTGCCAACACGCCGGCAGCTGGCGCCGGAACTTCAAGCACCACCTTGTCAGTCTCGACTTCGATCAATATTTCATCGATGGCGACGGCATCGCCCACTTTTTTCTTCCACTGCAACAAGGTGGCCTCAGCCACAGACTCCGACAGTTGCGGTACTTTTACTTCAACAAAAGCCATATCAAACCCCTGTTCATTCAATTCTTAAATATTCGCGGCGAGAAGACCGCGCGTTGACGGGCGAAAGGCCCGTCGAACAAGCGGAGAAATTGCCGCACAACGTGCCGGCAATTTCCCTATTTGGTCAGCACAAAACCTTTGAGCTTGCCAAAGGCGCCGTCCACCAGAGCCTTTTGTTGCTCTTGGTGCAGATGGGAATAACCGGCGGCGGGCGATGCCGACGCAGCCCGACCCGAATAACCCAGGCGCTGGCCTTCGGTCATGTTTTCGTGGATGTAATGCTGCACAAAAAACCACGCTCCCTGGTTTTGCGGCTCGTCCTGGCACCACACAACGTCCGTTACGTTGGGGTATTTTTTGAGCTCGCTGGCAAAAGCCTTGTGCGGGAACGGGTACAACTGCTCAACCCGCACCAGTGCGGTGTCGTCATGGCCTTTTTCTTCGCGTTTGCGGACCCGGTCGTAATAAACCTTGCCCGAACACACCACCATGCGCTTGACTTTGTCGGCTTTCTTGATCACCTCTTCGCGGTTTTCAGGAATTACTGTCTGAAAGCCACCCTTGGTGAATTCACTCAAAGGCGAAGCAGCATCTTTGGCACGCAGCAAAGACTTGGGTGTCATGATCACCAGTGGTTTGCGCAAGTTGCGCACCATCTGCCGGCGCAAGACATGGAAAATCTGACTGGCCGAGGTGGGTTGCACAATTTGCATATTGGTGTCGGCCGCAAGCTGCATGAAGCGCTCCAGTCGGGCCGAACTGTGTTCGGGGCCCTGTCCCTCGTAGCCGTGCGGCAACATGAGCGTTATGCCATTCACCCGCCCCCATTTCACTTCACCACTGGCAATGAACTGGTCAATCACCACCTGGGCGCCGTTGGCGAAATCACCAAATTGGGCTTCCCAAATGACAAAGGTATTTGGGTCATTTGAGGCATAGCCGTATTCAAACGCCAACACCGCTTCTTCTGACAAGATGGAGTCGATAACGACGAAAGGTGCCTGGCCGGGTGCGACGTTTTGCAAAGGTGTGTAGGTACCTTCATCAAATTTTTCACGATTTTGATCATGAATAACTGCATGCCGGTGGGTAAACGTACCCCTGCCGCAGTCTTCACCCGACAACCGAACCGGGTAACCACTGGCTACCAGCGAAGCAAAAGCCATGTGTTCGCCCATGCCCCAATCCACCGGCAAT
>JANOVW010000593.1:0-3474 GCA_031417575.1 Rhodoferax sp.
CGCCGTTCATGGCCATGAAAGGCAAGATGAAACCGCCCACGCAGGCATCGACATGTAAAGGCACTCCACGCGCCTGCGCAATGCGCCCCATGGCTTCGATGGGGTCAATGCTGCCATGCGGATATTCCGGTGCAGAACCCAGAACCATCACGGTGTTTTTGTTGATGAAGCGGTCAAGCTGGGCTGCGTCTGCATGCAATTGCGCATCCAACGGCAAAAACCGAAGTTTCACGCCGAAATACTCAGCGGCCTTGTACCAGGCCACATGTGCCGTGGGCGGCAGGATCATCTCAGGTGCTGTCACCCGCCGTTGCTTGCGGGCCTTGTCGCGGTAAGTTTTGACCGCCAGCAAACAGCTTTCAGTGCCACCTGATGTGACCACACCGCACGCATCTGGCGGGCCATGCAGAAGATCAACCGTGCTGGCGATGATGTCATTCTCAAGCCGCGTGAGGCTTTTGAATGCTGACGGGTTCAGGCCGTTGGCTGACGAATACGCTTGGTAGGCCTGGTTCAGAAAATCCTGGTGCGCCTCGTCCAGGTAATACACCAGGCTCCACAATCGTCCGTCTTTGTAGGCCGGGTCGCCAGCCGCAAAACCCGCCAGCTCATCCAGAATGTGCTGCGGGTCACGCCCCCGCTGCGGCAAACAGGTGACCGGCACCGGCAACGGCCCGGATGGTTGGGTCATCGGCTCACCTACTGACCAAAGCCAGCGCGGCAAAATCGCCAACCGCGTCACCCAATCCTGCGCTAACCAATTCACAACCCACCGTGAGTGCCGGCAGCTTCCCCGCCACAAACGCCTGCAGCCGCGGCAGCAAAAAATCACGGTGGTGCCAATACACGCTGCCACCCAGGCTGATACGCTCCAAATCAAGCGTTGCGATCAGGTTGTACAACAACCGCCCCATGACATCGCAAATCTCATCGACCAGCGCCAAGGCTTGGGCATCGCCAAGCTTCGCAGCAGTCAGCAGCACGGACGCATCGGCAAACCCCTGGCTCGCAAACCGTTTGGCAATGGCACTGCCAGCCGCCAGGCTTTCTACATCGCCCCGGTTTCCGCAGCCGCACAAAGCGGTTTCCAGGCTGCTGACAAACATATGCCCCGCATGACCGGCGTTGCCGTTTTTTCCGCGTAACACGTGCCCATCCACACACAAACCCACGCCAATGCCGGTGCTCCAGGTTACATAGGCACAGTTCGACAGCGGCACGCCGCCCTGTTGCAAGGCACCCCATCGGCGTTCTGCTTCCAACGCGGCAATGCCGTCGTTTTCGACCCGAACTTTTGGAAAATGCTCGCACAGTGGTTGCTCCAGCGGCACGCTTTCCCAGCGATTGGGTAAGCTGGAGGCAACGCCGCCCATGCCGCCACAAATATTGGGCGCTGCCAATTCCAGCCAGCCCTGTTTGATGACAAAGGGGCCGCATGAAGCAACACCGACCTGGCCAATTCGGGCCAGCGGCAACCCGGCGGCCTGGGCACTTTGGTCAATCATGCGCAGGATTTGCCGGGCCAACGCGTCGGGGTTGCCCTGCTTGATGGTCGGCTCAACAACCCGACCGCTGATGCCCTGCTCATCGGCCAGACAGACCGAAACCTTGGTTCCGCCAATATCAACACACGCCACGGGTAACGCGCCGGGCGGCAGAAAAGTAATGGGAGGATTCATTGCAATTGGGTCGAACGGCCTAGATCAGGTGGGTAATGATGCTGGCCACAAAGCTCAGTATCAACGTGGTGGAGAGCGGCAAAAACCATTCACGCCCAAACAAGCGGAAATGCAAATCACCCGGCAACTTGCCAAAACCCATACGGCGCAAGAACGGCCCAAACGCATTGATCAAAATCAACGCCAAAAAAATGACAAATATCCAGCGAAACATGGGATTTTTTTAAGGCTTTGGCGGCCAGGATGTCATTTATAACCGGTGGCTGCGGTCGCCTTGGGCAAACCCGATGGCCTGCCACTGCGCTGCCACAGAGGTCGGTGCGGTGGAAGCCATTGCAGCTGGTTTGCACCAACCGATCACCTTGAACAATTCACCCATTTCGTGCTCCATCAAAAGTTTTTGGGCCATGGCTTTGTCTGCAAAAGTGGCTGTTTCCAGCAGTTCCAACAAACCGCAATTCATCAGAAAACGGGCTTGACTGGTGTAACCCAACAGGTCAAACCCGGCTTCTTGCGCGGCCAGTGCCACCCCTGTGAAATTGACATGCGCAGTGATGTCTTTCAAACCCACATCACGCAAAGGCTCGCCATCAGCCTGGTGCGCCCGGTGGCACATCAGGGTTCCCATGTGGCGCTGCGCCAGGTAATACTCGTGCTCCGGGAAGCCATAGTCGATCAGGAAAACGGCGCCACGGTTCAGCCGTTCGGCCAGGGTGCGGACAAACCCTTGGGCTTGGGGATGAATCTCCGTGAGGTAGTCGTGATCACCGTCCACATCAAACGGGGGGCGTAATGCGGTAGGCCTGTCTTGCCAAACCCAGGGGTTGCCCACGCCAACACCCCGCTCGAACCACTCACCCTCGTTTCTGACCAGCAACTTGACAGGCATGGCGTCCAGCACTTCGTTGCCCACAACAATGCCGCTGAAAGCTTCTGGCAACGCATCAACCCACCGCACTTTGGCGGCGAACGAGGCCAACGCCGTTTGTTGCCTTTGCCGCAACGCGGCGGACAATTCAACAATGGTGTAGTGCTCCCAAGGGCATCCCAACGCGTCCAACGTTTGCAAAATTTGCAAAGCCAGCGCCCCGGTGCCCGCACCGAACTCCCAGATGTCAACGGTTGCGGTAGCCGCCAGAGCCTGCGCAACCTGGCGGGCCAAGGCCTTGCCAAACAAAGGGGTCAACTCAGGGGCGGTTACAAAATCACTACCCGCCAAATCGATGGCGTGTTCGCGGGGTTCGGCTTTTGAAGGTTGCGGCCACATGCCAATTTGGGTATTGCTGCGCGCGTAGTAGCCCAAACCAGGCGAATAAAGGGCCAGCGCCATGAACTCGTCAAACGGCAGCCACCCGCCAGCGCGGCTCAGCGCGGCGCTGATGTGGGCCTGCAGCGGGTCGGGCAATGGGTTGGTTAAAATCAGGTCTTCTGCCATTTGGGAAGCATTGTCGGTGATGGCAACCGACCCTTTTTGAGCCGTTGCTGCCTCTCTCATCAGCTCCCGTTTCAGTTCCTGCTTTAGTTCCCGTATCCGTCGGTGGCCTGATAAATGCCACTCTCTACCCTGAAATCCAAGGCCTGCCTGTCGACCACTGCCCCATGAACTTGCCGCCTCTTCAAAAGACTGTCCTGATCACGGGCGCAGCCAAACGCCTGGGGCGTGAAATTGCCCTGGCCTTGGCAGGCGCGGGTTGGCGGGTTGCCGTTCATTTCCGCATATTTACTCAGTTCACGGGTCGACCAACTGAAACTTACGAAATAGCGCTCAAGGATTTTGGCGACCCGGCCAAGCGCG
>JANOVW010000594.1:0-2766 GCA_031417575.1 Rhodoferax sp.
CGCACCCCCATTCATCGCCTGCAAGTTGCCAGCAACCTGTACCAATTCATCAACGACAAAGTGCTGCCTGGCACTGGCGTCAAGGCCGACAAATTCTGGAAAGGTTTTGATGCCATCGTGGCCGACCTGGCCCCGAAAAACCTTGCGTTACTCAAAGAGCGCGACCGCCTGCAAACCGAGCAAGATGCCTGGCACAAAGCCAACCCCGGTGAAATCAAGGACATGAAGGCCTATCGCGCCTTTCTGGAAAAAATTGGCTACCTGGTGCCCGTGCCCAAAAACGTCAAAACCACCACCTCGAATGTGGACGACGAATTGGCCAAACAGGCTGGCCCGCAATTGGTGGTGCCCGTGCTCAACGCCCGCTATGCCCTGAACGCCGCCAATGCGCGTTGGGGTTCGTTATATGACGCGCTCTACGGAACCGACGTGTTGCCCGAAGACGGCGGCGCTGAAAAAGGCAAAGGCTACAACCCGGTGCGCGGCGCGAAGGTGATCAACTACGCCCGCCATGTGCTCGACCGTACCGCGGCCCTGCGGGCGGGCTCCCATGTTGATTCGGTGGGCTACAGCGTTCGGGGCGGTGAATTGGTTGTGAAACTGGCCGGTGGCAAATCGACCCGGCTGGCCGACGGCAAACAGTTTGCCGGTTACCAGGGCAGCCAGGCGGCGCCCTCCTGCGTGCTGTTGCAGCACAACGGCCTGCACCTGGACATCATCATCAACCGCAATACCCCCATCGGCAAAACCGACCCGGCGGGGGTGTGTGACCTGGTGGTTGAAGCAGCGCTTTCCACCATCATGGACCTGGAAGACAGCGTGGCCGTGGTCGATGCCGACGACAAGGTGCTGGCCTATTCCAACTGGCTGGGCATTTTGCAAGGCACCTTGACTGAAACTGTGTCCAAAGGCGACACCACCTTTACCCGTGGGCTCAACAAAGACCGCGTTTACACCGCGCCAAAAGGCAAAAAACAAGTCACGTTGCACGGCCGCTCACTGATGTTCGTGCGCAACGTCGGCCATTTGATGACCAACCCGGCCATCACGTACACCGCAGCCGATGGCACCACGCAAGAAATCCCTGAAGGCATTCTGGACGCCGTCGTCACCAGCGCCATCGCCATTCACGACCTGAAGAAAACCAAAAAAGACGCTATCCGCAACAGCCGCAAAGGCAGCGTTTACATCGTCAAACCCAAAATGCATGGCCCGGCAGAAGTGGCTTTTGCCTCTGAGTTGTTTGCCCGCTGCGAGAAGATGCTGGGCCTGAAAAACAGCACCGTCAAACTCGGCATCATGGACGAAGAGCGCCGCACCAGCGCCAACCTGAAGGCCTGTATTGCCGCCGCCAAAAGCCGCGTGGCCTTTATCAACACCGGCTTTCTGGACCGCACCGGCGACGAAATGCACACCGCCATGCACGCCGGCGCGATGATCCGCAAAGGCGACATGAAAGCCAGCAAGTGGATCGCCGCTTACGAAAAAAACAACGTGCAAGTGGGCCTGCAATGCGGCTTGCGCGGCAAGGCACAAATCGGCAAAGGCATGTGGGCCATGCCCGATTTGATGAAGGCCATGATGGAGCAAAAAATCAACCACCCCAAAGCCGGTGCCAACACCGCCTGGGTGCCCAGCCCCACCGGTGCCACGCTGCACGCCCTGCATTACCACCAGGTCAACGTGGCCCAGCTGCAAAAAGCTATGGAACGTGCGGACGCCAAGGCCAACCAGAAGGCCGACTACAAACAGGTGCTGGAAGATATTTTGACCATCCCGGTGGCCACGCCTGCGGCGCAAGCCGCCTGGACACCCGAGCAAAAACAGCAAGAGCTCGACAACAACGCCCAAGGCATTTTGGGTTACGTGGTGCGATGGATCGATCAGGGCGTGGGCTGCAGCAAAGTGCCCGACATCCACAATATCGGCCTGATGGAAGACCGCGCCACCCTGCGCATCAGCAGCCAGCACATCGCCAACTGGCTGTTGCATGGCGTGGTGCCTGCTTCGCAAGTACGCGAAACCTTCGAACGCATGGCCGCAGTGGTGGACAAACAAAACGCCGGCGACCCGCTGTACCAGAACATGGCAGGTAACTTTGCAACCAGCATGGCCTACAAGGCGGCGACCGATCTGGTGTTCAAGGGGTTGGAGCAACCCAGTGGGTACACCGAGCCGTTGCTGCACGGGTGGCGGTTGAGGGTGAAGGCTGCGGTTTAATCCACAGCCGCATCAGCGGCATCCAACCGATCGAGCAACGCCAGCGCCTTTGGCACATTCCCGGTGGCGGCCATGGCGCGGAAATAGTTTTCCGTGTCCCAGCTGGAAAGCGCTTGTGCGCTGAGCTGCTCCACAAGTTTGTTCATGGAGAGGCCCCGGCTTTGCGCAAGCGATTTTAGGCGCTGCGCCGTGTCATCGGGCAGATGGATAGCGGAGTCCATGCCGAACCGCAATGGGACTTAGCTGCACAACCGGCACCGGACTACTGTGTCGATCAGCGCGTCAATTGGTGAGCGATAGAAACAGCGATTTTGATCCGCTGCGGGACAGGTTGCGTGCGAACTAGACTGAAAGCCAACTTGGGCTGAGTGAGGAAGGAGACTCCCAGGCGCATCTAGCGCCCTAACCATGGGTCACTGAATCCGACCAATAGCAAATGGGGCACCGTGAGTGCTCCGAGTGCAACAACAAGCCAATGCACCATTTGTGCCCCCAGCTGAACAGCGGCCATATTCGCATTGGGTAGCCAGTACCAGAGCGCCCCCA
>JANOVW010000595.1:0-6832 GCA_031417575.1 Rhodoferax sp.
GTTAAAAAAATGCGCGGCAAATCGCTGGCGTTTGAGCAGCTGTATGACATCCGCGCAGCGCGCGTCATCGTCAACAGCGTGCCCGACTGTTATGGGGCCTTGAGCTGGGTGCACAGTCATTTCCATCCGGTCGATGGCGAGTTTGACGACTACATCGCCAGGCCCAAACCCAACGGTTACCAATCCCTGCACACCATCGTGCGCGATGCTGAAGGGCGGGCGCTGGAAATCCAGATCCGCACCCAGGCCATGCACGACCATGCTGAAAAAGGTGTGGCCGCACACTGGGCCTACAAAGAAGCGGGCATCAAGGGGTATGCAGGCGTAACTGCCAGCAGCGATTACGACGCCAAAATTGCCGTGCTGCGCGAGTTGCTCGCCTGGGAGCGCGATATGGCCGGAAAAACACCCGGTCAAGCGCCTGCACAAGCCCCAGGGCAGGGCGCTTCAGCGGTGATGGACGACCGCATTTATGTGCTGACACCTGATGCCGCCATCGTCGAGCTCACCCAAGGCGCAACGCCGGTTGATTTTGCCTACGCGGTGCACACTGATCTGGGTCATCGCTGCCGGGGCGCGCGTATCGATGGTGTGATGGTGCCGCTGAACACCGCGCTGAAAAACGGCCAGACCGTGGCCGTAACCGTGGCCAAGGAGGGCGGGCCTTCGCGTGACTGGCTCAACACCGAGCTGGGGTTTCTGGCCTCGCAGCGCTCCCGCGCCAAAGTCCGCGCCTGGTTCAACGCCCTGGCGATGCATGAAACCGTGGCCAAAGGTCGCGAGGCGGTGGAAAAGCTGCTGCAGCGTGAAGGCAAAACGGCCGTCAAGCTCGACGACCTGGCGGTACAACTGGGTTTTAGTGCGTCCGATGATTTGTTTGAAGTGGTGGGCAAAGACGAGTTCTCGCTGCGGAACATTGAAATTGCGTTGCGCCCGCCCGAGCCCGTGGTGGCAGATGACGCACCCATCCTGAAAAAATCACGCAGCCAAGATGCCGCCAGCAAGGGCGGGCTGCTGGTGGTGGGGGTCGATTCGCTCATGACGCAATTGGCCAAATGCTGCAAACCCGCGCCACCCGATGCGATTGTGGGGTTTGTGACGCGCGGCAAAGGGGTGAGCGTGCACCGCACCGATTGCAGCAACCTGGCCGAGATGATCGCCCGCAACGGCGAGCGCGTGATTGACGTGCAATGGGGCAACCCCAAATCGGCCGATGTGGCACAGCAACCGTTGTACCCTGTCGATATCAGCGTGGAGGCGGCAGACCGCCAGGGCCTGCTGCGCGATATTTCTGAAGTGTTTACCAAAGAAAAAATGAACGTGATTGGTGTGCAAACCCAATCCATCAAAGGCACGGCCTGGATGACCTTCACGGTGGAGGTGGCCGACGCCGGCAAGCTGCAAAAAGTATTGGCCATGGTGGCCGATTTTGAAGGCGTGCGGTCTGCCAGAAGGCGTTAAAGAATATAATTTTTATTCATTTATACTATATATTAAATAGCTTATTGTGCAGATAATACGTGAAAAATACAGATTAATTTTATAAGGAATTCGTGGAAACTACTTTTTTATGGCATGACTACGAAACCTGGGGCACCAACCCCCGGCGTGATCGCCCCGCGCAGTTTGCCGCCATCCGCACCGATGCCGCGCTGAATGAAATCGGCGCGCCGCTGATGGTGTATTGCCAGCCGCCCACCGATGTGCTGCCGCAGCCCCAGGCTTGCCTCATCACCGGCATCACCCCGCAACTGTGCGTTGAAAAAGGCTTGCCCGAGCACCAATTCGCCGCCGAGATCGAAGCCGCCTTCAGCCAGCCCGGCACGGTAGGCGTAGGGTACAACACGATTCGTTTTGACGACGAAGTCACGCGGTTTCTCTTTTGGCGCAACCTGATCGACCCCTACGCACGCGAGTGGCAAAACCAGTGTGGCCGCTGGGATTTGCTGGATGTCGTGCGCATGGCCTTTGCCCTGCGGCCCGACGGCATGGTTTGGCCCCAAAACTTGGAGGGCCGCCACAGCTTCAAACTCACCGATTTAACCGCTGCCAACAACCTCGCGCACGAGAGCGCCCATGACGCGCTCTCTGACGTGCGGGCCACCATCGCGCTGGCTCGGTTGATCAAAACCAACAACCCCAAGTTGTGGGATTTTTGTTTTGCGCTGCACAAAAAAGACCGCGTTGCGCACGAACTGGGTCTGCCCGCCAGCAGCCAGAACGCGCGGCCGTTTTTGCACGTATCGGGCATGTTCCCGGCTGAACACGGTTGCATGGCGGTCATGTGGCCCCTGACCACGCACCCGCAAAACAAGAACGAAGTCATCGCCTGGGACCTGGCCCAAGACCCATCGGTGCTGGCCACCATGAACGTTGATGAAATCCGCCTGCGCCTTTTCAGCAAGCGCGATGAATTGCCCGAAGGCGTCACGCGCCTGCCCCTCAAGGGCGTGCACCTGAACAAATCGCCCATGGTGGTGGGCAATCTCAAAACCCTCACGCCCGCGCAGGCGAAGCACTGGGGCATCGACATGGAAACCGCCTTGCGCCATGCGGCAATTGCCTGCGATTTGCCCGACCTGAGCGGCCTGTGGCCCAAGGTTTACGCCCGCGAGCCGCAGGGCCCGGTGGATGTGGATGAAGACCTGTACGGCGGCTTTATCAGCAACGCCGATCGCAAACGCCTCGATGAGTTACGCCGCCTGGGTGGCGCCGAACTCGCCAAAACCCGAAAGGCGTTTGACGACGCCCGGCTGGAAGAAATTGTCTTTCGTTACCGCGCCCGCAACTTCCTGGCCACCCTCAGCGCAGAAGAAGCCGCCCGGTGGGACGAACACCGCGCTGCCAGCCTGTTTGGCGAGGGGCAAAATCCCGCCAATCACCTCACGATTGACGCCTACTTTGCCGAAATCGACACGCTTTCGGAAACTGCCGATGAGCAGGGCGAGGAAATTTTGGGTGCTTTGTACGATTGGGCTGAGGTGATTGCGCCGGAGCGGTGAGGTTTTTGGCCTTGTGGTGGCGGGGGACGCCGATAGACTGCATTCAGGGCGTTGCGGAGACCGCCCGAACCCCCCCAACGCGTCTTGCGCTCAAACAGTTTAAGGCCCGAAGGGCAACCAAAAGCAGAGCTAGGTTTCAGGGCCGCCGCGCAAACTCGCTTCGCTCAAACATGCGCGGCTCTGTCGGTCTGCTGCGCAGCCCCCAGACCCTGAACCCTCCGCGCTTCGAGGCTGCAACACATTCGCGTCAGCCGCGCTGCGGGGGTTCGGGCTGGAAGTGGAAACATGCTTACTGGGAGAAATAGGCCTCATCCGCAGGCCTTCGGCTGACCCTGTGTGACGAATTCCGAAATCGATTGCAGGGGCGGCAGTTTAAAAGCAGATTGCAATTGAAGATAGGTAGAAATAGCTCTGTCGATAACGTCGAAGGCCTCGTCGCATGGGTCGAAACTCACCTTTTCATCTTTCGATCCACGCATATGCTTCACCGAGTTCTTCGCATGGTTTAACAGGTCATGCACGCGCTTCTCAGTACCTTTTTTCTCATCGAGAGACTTTGGAAGCTGAATTGCCACGATGGCTTCCTTCTGTTCATCAAATGCAGGACGCATTGTTGCCCCAGAAGGCAACCGAATTTCACGAGCGTAAACCATGAACAGTTCCTCGGACGCTGCGCCAAGATGTAACGCTGAAAAGTAGGAGTCGCCTCGAAGATAAAGCTCGATTGCACGATCCAACAGTTCTAGAGCTATCTGATGCTTTCTAAATGAGGTAACTTGCATATTTTCGATTTGTTAGAAAATTTTTGGGTTGATCTCCGCATTCTGCGCTTAGCTGGTTTAGTACACAGCAAAAGCAATTGCCAACACCAAGCCCGAACCCCCGCAGCGCGTCTGAAGCGAATGTGTTGCAGCCTCGAAGCGCGGAGGGTTCAGGGTCTGGGGGCTGCGAAGCAGACCGACAGAGCCGCGCATGTTTGAGCGAAGCGAGTTTGCGCGGCGGCCCTGAAACCGAGTACTGCAGATGGTTGCCCGAAGGGCCTGCAACACGTTGAGCGCAAGACGCGCTGCGGGGGTTCGGGCGGTCTGCGAGGAGAGCACGGGCTATAACGGTTCGCGCTATCTGCCTCTGAAATAAACATCTCCCATCCCCCACATTCCGGCAAAAATCCACACTTTTCGAAAGCGGCAACCGCGTCAGCGGCGAAAATGGGGTAACTGCGGTTACAAACCTTTATGAATTGGCAAACCTCCCGCTTCAACATCGACTTGGCCAAGCCCCAGGTGATGGGTATCGTCAACATCACGCCCGATTCGTTTTCAGATGGCGGGCGACACGCTTCGACGGCGGCGGCGCTTAAACACTGCGAAAAACTGCTGCGCGACGGTGCTGACATTCTGGACATCGGCGGTGAATCGTCGCGACCGGGTGCGTTGGCCGTGCCGCTGGCTGAAGAACTGGCACGCGTGGTGCCGCTGGTCACCGAGGCGGTGAAGTTGGGTGTGCCCATTTCAATTGATACCTACAAACCGCAGGTGATGCAGGCTGTGCTGGATTTGGGTGCCGACATCATCAACGACATCTTTGCCTTGCAGTGGCCAGGGGATGGCGAGGGCGAGGGCGAAGGTGAGGGGCGAGCCGATGCAAACGTTGCCAGGCCGGCTACGCCCGCAATGCAAGTGGTGGCACAGCACCCCGCCTGTGGCGTTTGCCTGATGCACATGCATGGCAACCCGCGAACCATGAAAACCAACCGCATGGAAGGGGACGTGGTGGCCCAAATTTTGGCGTTTTGGCCGCCCCTGGTGGCCAGGTTGGCGGCAGCTGGGGTTAGCCCGTCACGCATCGTGCTCGACCCTGGCGTTGGATTTGGCAAAACTGTGCCGCAGAATTTTGAGCTGCTGCGTCGCCAGGCCGAACTGGTCACCGCCGGTTTGCCGTTGTTGGTCGGTTGGTCGCGCAAGGCCTCGTTGGCGGCGGCGACCAGCACGTCTTTGGCCACGTTGGCCACGCTGGATACACGTGATCGACTGGTGCCCAGTGTGGCCGCAGCGCTGTTGGCTGTAGAGCGCGGTGCCAGCATCGTGCGCGTGCACGATGTGCGCGAGACGGTCCAGGCTTTGAAGGTGTATTTAGCTATAAAATAAAGAGCTTGTATTGGATATGTTTAAAGAAAAAAATCTCTTTTTTATCAAATAATATTTTTAGCGGCCTTTTCAGCGCCTGTTTTGCGCAATTTGGCCCCGGCTGGTTCCTTGTTCCTGTGTTCACCGTTTTTTAGCCCCCTATTGCCGAAATGGCCCCAATTCAATGAGCAGAAATTTTTTCGGTACCGACGGCATTCGCGGTACGGTTGGCAAAGCCCCCATCACCCCCGATTTTGTGTTGCGCCTGGCGCATGCGGTGGGTCGCGTTCTTAAACGAAGCGAGCAACGCCCCACGGTTTTGATTGGCAAAGACACGCGAATTTCGGGGTACATGCTTGAAAGCGCGCTCGAAAGCGGCTTCAATTCAGCGGGTGTCGACGTGGTGCTGCTGGGGCCCATTCCAACACCGGCGGTGGCTTATCTCACGCGGGCTCAACGCGCCTCGTTGGGGGTTGTCATCAGCGCCAGCCACAACCCGTTTGAAGACAATGGCATCAAGTTTTTCAGCGCCCAAGGTACCAAATTGCCCGACGCCTGGGAGATTGACGTCGAAGCGGCGATGGATGAACCGCCCGTATGGGCCGATTCCGCCGCCCTGGGCCGCGCCCGTCGCCTGGATGATGCCCCAGGCCGCTACATTGAGTTTTGTAAAAGCACGTTCCCCAGTGACCTCACGCTGAAAGGCATGAAGATTGTGGTCGATGGCGCGCACGGTGCGGCCTACCAGGTTGCGCCCAAGGTGTTTCATGAGTTGGGTGCCGAAGTGATTGCCATTGGCTGCGCACCCGATGGGTTGAATATCAACCTCGACGTGGGCGCCACCCATCCCGAAGCGCTGGTGGCGGCTGTCAAGGCGCACCAAGCCCACTTTGGCATTGCGCTGGATGGCGACGCAGACCGCCTGCAGGTGGTGGATGCTGAGGGCCGATTGTTCAACGGTGATGAAATTTTGTACCTGATGGCCAAGGAGCGCCTGGGCCGCGGTGGCCCGCAGGGCGCGCGCCGGGCGGTAGACGTAGTGCCCGGTGTGGTGGGCACATTGATGACCAATATGGCGGTTGAACTGGCGCTCAAAGCCAAAGGGGTCGAATTGGTTCGCGCCAAAGTGGGCGACCGTTATGTGCTTGAAGAGCTTGAAAAGCGCGGCTGGTTGTTGGGTGGTGAAGGTTCTGGTCATTTGTTGGCCCTCGATAAACACACCACGGGCGACGGCCTGGTATCGGCATTGCAGGTGCTGTTGGCCTGCTTGCGCAGCAAACAAACACTGGCGCAATTGCTGGCCGATGTCACGCTGTTCCCTCAAATATTGATCAATGTGCGCCTGCAGCCCGGCACCGATTGGAAAACCAACCAAGCCATGGCGGCAGCTACCCTGGTGTCTGAGGCGGAGTTGGGGCTACACGGCCGGGTTCTCATCCGGGCCAGCGGAACCGAACCCTTGGTGCGGGTGATGGTGGAGGCCCGCGACCCCGCCATGGCCCAGCGCTGCGCACAGCGCATCGCCGACACACTCACAGAATGACGATGCAGCCGCCAGCCGCGCAGATTTGTCGCGCTGATTACGCCAACCCGGTGCATGCTTCGGCGCTGGCGCAGCTGCTCGATGGTTACGCCCGTGATGTCATGGGTGGCGGTGCGGCTTTGCCGCCGCAGGTACTGGCCACCGTAGCAAGTGAACTGGCC
>JANOVW010000596.1:0-4075 GCA_031417575.1 Rhodoferax sp.
CGCCTGGGCAAGGGCGCAGCTACCCGATGGGCCGCATCTGCGCAGTGTTCAAGGCGGACGAGGCTGAGACCCAACACCAATATTCCATCTCCGAATGGTGGCTGGAGCCGAACTGCACCGGCCCCGGGGCCCATGCCCATCCGGAAGACGACGTGTTTTTTGTGATCGAAGGCACCATGAGCTTCCTGATTGGCGAAGCCTGGCAAGAGGCCCCCCGAGGCAGCTTCATTCTGGTCCCCGGTGGCACCACACATGATTTTGAAAACCGCAGCGCCAAAAGTTCGGGTGTACTGAACTTCTCCGTACCTGGTGGTTTTGAACCCCACATGACGGGTATTGCCCAGTGGTTTGAAGAAAACCCGCCGCAGCGGGCGGGGCCTCTCAACCCTTAAAACCCAGCGAGGTGGCAACCTGCCTTTCTGTCGGAAATATTTACACCTGCGGCCTGTAAAAGCGCTGACTTTTTCATAAACCCCTGATTTCTTAGGGTTTTATTTGATTGGCACAGGTATTGCTTTGGTAAATTTGTCACAACCCAATTCACAAGAAGCCCCACATGATTTCCATCCGTAGTTTCCTTGCCGCCGTCACCGTTGCGGCCTCAATGCTCGTGTCAGTCACCGCATCTGCCGCTGTGGTTGAATACATCACCCCCACTCAAGTTTGGGGCGGCAATGGCTGTATCAACGGCGGCTTCGGTAGTTCCATCTCTGAAGGTTGTGTTGGCGGTGAAGGTACTGTGACCACTACCGTGGCCACCATTGCTGGCTTGAGCACTCACATTTCGTTCGACTCCAGCATCTGCTGCAACGGGTACGAGTATGTGCAGTGGAACGGCAATACGCTCAGCTACTTGGGCAATGGTCATTACGACTTTGACGTGATCGCTTTGGGCAACGATTTCCTTGCCTTTATTGGTCGCAATGATCCTGCCTTTAACTACATGACCAACATCAGCGTGACACAAGATGTGCCAGAACCCAGTTCACTGGCTCTGGTCGGTTTGGCGTTGGCTGGTTTGGCTTTGCGCGCTCGTCGCAAAGCCTGATAGCACCACTATTTATTTAGCGATACCCTCCTTGAGGGCAGCGGTTGACAAACCGCTGCCCTCAAGTCGTTTTGGGGATGCCCCAGGCGCTGTTTGTGCTTGCTCCAGTGTTCGGCATGGGCGGCACTTACTGCATTGCGACAAAATCCCACCGTTCCAATCGACGAAACCAACCCAGAGAATCAATCGAAAGATATGCTTGCCGCGCTTGTATTGCCATTACAAGGCACCACAATGGCGTCGTTACCCCCAGCTTCTCTGTGACCTGCGGGGCATTTGCCAACCTGAATCTTTCATGCCCAGACGGCTTTCTCACGCTTTGAAGCCTTACGATCCCCGAACGATTTCATCACACATCAGGATCAGCCGTTGCCCTTATGAGCCAAACCAATCCGCAAGCACCGCAAGTAAAAACCGCTCAGCGGCGAACCACCCAAGTGCTGGTGGTGGGCGCGGGCCCGGTTGGCCAGGGTTTGGCCATCGAACTGGGTCACCGCGGCATTGCCTGTATCGTCATTGAAAAAAATTCACGCATCGGCGTTGCCCCACGCGCCAAAACCACCAACGTGCGCACACGCGAGCACCTGCGCCGCTGGGGCATTGCCGATGCGCTGCGCAACGCTTCGCCGTTCGGGGTCGATTACCCCTCCAACGTCGTCTTCAGCACCCGCTTGAACGGGCATCTGCTGGCGCGTTTTGAAAACGCCATGTACTGCGCACCGGGCCGCAACCCGCTGTACGCCGAACACGGCCAGTGGATTCCGCAGTACACGCTGGAGCGCGTGATGCGCCAGCACCTCGAAGCCGTGCCCAGTGTGCAGGTGCAACTCAACGCCGAGTTGCTGCAGATCGAACAGACCGCCGACCACACCCTGGCCACCGTGCGCAACCTGGAAACCGGCGAAGAATATGCCATACAGGCCGACTACCTGGTCGGTTGCGACGGCGGGCGCAGCCTGGCGCGTGACGCCATTGGTGCGCGCATGGAAGGCACCTTTGGCATGTCCCGCAACTACAACATCGTGTTTCGCGCGCCGGGTTTGGCCCAGGCGCACCCACACGGCAAAGCCATCATGTACTGGCAGGTGAACCACGAGGTGCCCTGCCTGATGGGGCCGATGGACACCGACGACCGCTGGTTCTTCATGCCCACCGGCCTGGCCCCCGGCGTGCAGGTGACGCTGGAGAACGCCGCCGATTTGATCCGCAAAACCACCGGTATCGACTTGCCCTACGAGCCCCTGAGCGTGGACGAGTGGGTAGCCCACCAGGTGGTGGCAACCCACTACCGCGACCGCCGGGTTTTTCTGGCAGGTGATGCCTGCCACCTGCACCCGCCCTTTGGCGGTTTTGGCATGAACATGGGTGTGAGTGATGCCGTCGATCTGGGCTGGAAGATCGCCGCGGTGCTTCAAGGTTGGGGCGGCGAGGCCCTGCTGGCCAGCTACGAGCGAGAGCGCCGCCCGGTGCATTTGCACGTTTTGAAAGAGGCCACCGCCAACCATGCGCACCTGGGCGGCAACCTGGTGCAACCGGGCATCGAAGACGATAGCCCGGAAGGCCTGGCGGTGCGCCAGCAGGTGGGCCAACGCATCCGGGCTGCCAAGCTGTCTGAATTTTTTACCTTGGGCACGATGCTGGGTGACCGATATGCCGATTCACCCGTGGTGCAAAAAGTGGCCCCAGACACGCCCGGTGCAGACCCCAGCCAGCGTGATTTTTTGAACCACATCCCCCGCGCACTGCCAGGCTGCCGTGCTCCTCATGTTTGGCTCCATGACGGCAGTTCGTTGTTTGACCATTTTGGCAATGGCTTCACCCTCTTGGTCACGCCGCAAACACCCCCACCCGTGGTGGAATCCGTTCAGGCTGACGCGTTGCGGCTGCAGGTTCCGCTGACCGTTTTACGCACCGATAACCCGGCGGTACCTGCGCTGTACCCGCAGGCCCTCACACTGATCCGGCCAGATCAACACATTGCCTGGGTGGGTGATACGTGGCCACTGGCTGAGGACGATGACGTTCTGGCTTGGGTGGTCGGCCAGTCGGTAGGAGCTGCCGCTGGTTAAGCAGACAAGCCCGGGTTCACGCGCCTAGCGCCAGTTTCAGTTCTGCAGCACACATCCGCACCGCCACATTCGACTCTGCATTCACGCGCCCCATGCCGATGAAGCCGTGGATTTGGCGCTCGAACGAAATATGGGTTGACGTACTGCCCGCCTCGGTCATTTTTTGCGCATAGGCAATGCCCTCATCGCGCAGCGGGTCGAACCCCGCCGTCAGCACCAACGCGGGGGGCAGGTTGGCGTGGCTGGCGGCCAGCAGCGGTGATGCGCGCCAGTCGTGGTAGGCCGCTTCGCCGCCGGTGTAATGCGCCTGGAAATAATCCATCGTATCTTTGGTGAGCATGTACCCCTGGCCATTGCTTTGGATGGAATTTGTCAGTTGCCGCATGTCGGTGGCAGGGTAAATCAGCAGCTGGTAACAAATCGGCAGGTCACCCGCATCCCGCGCCATGAGTGACACCACCGCCGCCAGGTTGCCGCCAGCGCTGTCACCGCCCACGGCGATTTTTTCTGCATCCAACCCAAGGGCCGCCGCGTTCGCTCGCACCCAGGACGTTGCCGCATAACAATCGTCTACTGCTGCGGGGAAGCGATGCTCGGGCCCCATCCGGTAATCGACCGCAACGACGGCGCAGCCCGACAAATGCGCCAATTCGCGGCACAGAACGTCATGGGTGTCCAGGTCGCCAATCACCCAGCCACCGCCGTGAAAGTAGACCAATACGGGTAGTTGGCCTTCCAAAGATGGTTTGTACAGCCGCAGGGGTATAGCCCCATGCGGCCCCTGGTCGGCAGGCACCTGGATATCGCGTACCTCTGACAAATCCTTCGGGTTGGGCTGGGTGTACCCCCTGCGTTCCAGGTACATGCGCCGGGCGTCTGCCGGCGACAAGGTGTGGGTGGGCGGCACCCCCCGTTCAGCCATCAAATCAAGCAAGGCGCGCGCATGAGGGTGCAGCAT
>JANOVW010000597.1:0-3525 GCA_031417575.1 Rhodoferax sp.
TGTTGGTGTCACTCCAGGTGTTCAAAATCGCAATGATGGGTTTGCCAGACCAGTCAACATGGTCATAGCCCATCTGCATGGCGCGCGAGCGGTGGCCGAAGGCGCGCAGATCATCGGGGGCGAACCAACGCGCCGAACGCAATTGGTCGGCGGTTTTGCGCACGGTGTTGCCCGCGCGGTTGTTATTGCCAGGGGTTTGGGTGGTGTCAGTCATGGGAAGGGCTCAATTCGTGAGGCTTGATGCTAACTGGCCCGATCGGCTCTGCAACGCCTCAAACCAAGCATTCGACTGACAAGTGTAGCGCTAATTTGTCATGTTGTAAAACAAATATGACGGGTGACTGCACCAACCAGCCCTGGCGGCTGGCAGGTCGCAGAGCCCTACTCTTTGGCGTACCGTTGCAACAACAGTGCGTCGGGGAAACCGTCGGCGTCTTTGGCGCCGCTGGTGTTGCCGCGCTGCAAGGTGGGCCCGCCAGCATTGACGTAAATAATGTCTTTCGACGTGACAGTAGCGCTGGCCGCGTAAGTCACTTTATCAACTTCGCCTGAGCCACTAACGGTGGCTGTACCCGAGGCTGTTTTGGTGCCCGCGATGGTGAAAACAAGCGTGCCGGTTTCACCCGCAACAGGTGTGCCCGTGCCGGTACAGCCCGCGCCGACGTAATCCACCGAGCCCCCGGCAGCCGAATACGATGTGTCAGACAGTTTTACGATGGTGACGGTTTGTTTGCTCGAAGTGACTGCGCCGGAACCCAGCGTAGCCGGGCCGCTGCAACCTGTGCTCCATTTGCCCACATATTTGCTCACCAAATCTGTACTGACGGTCGCGGTCGTGCTGCCACCGCCGCCGCAAGCAACCAAAACCAGCACACTCGCTGCTGCCACTGCCATACTGATTCGCTTCGCCATGGATTTTCCTGTCTGTAATGAGGTGCCCGGCACAATCGCCATGACACGCGCCAATCGTAAAGGCTTATCAATGACCTCGTTACCCCGGTTTAAGGGGGTGTCGTGGTAAGCCAAGTGGCTAGCCTTCGGCGGCTGGGCGACGCACGCAGGGCGATTCAGGTTGGCTGGCGTCTGCTCAGCGATCCAGCTGCCCATCCAGCAAGCGGCTGCGGGCCTGGTCCAGGTGGTAACACATGGCGATGGCAGCGCTCTCTGGATCGCCCACCCGAATGCCGTTGACGATGCGGTCATGCTCATCGAGCACACGGGTGCGGCGTGGCGCGGCGGCTTCGCGCGTGATCGAGAGGGTGACGTCCATACCGTTCTTCAGGCGGCCCGCCAACTGGTCGAGCGTTTCGAGCAGCAACAGGTTGCCTGAGGCCACGGCAATGGCCCGGTGAAAGCTGTAGTCGGCATCCCGCAGGGGTGTGCCTTGTTCGAAAGCAGCCCGAACCGCATTTGCGGCAAGCTCGATTTGGCGCAACTGCGCCTCGGTGCGGTGCCGCGCGGCCAGCCGCGCCGACAGCGCTTCAATCGCCATGCGCAATTCAAAACTTTGCAACACCTCATGCAGCGAAAAAGTCTGGGTCAGCTCACCCACACGCTGTGACGGGCTGCGCTGCACAAAACTACCCGAGCCCTGGCGTGATTGCACGATGCCATCGTTTTGTAGCCGCTGCAAGGCTTCGCGCACCACCGGGCGCGACACGTTGAAACGCTGCGCCAGCTGGGTTTCAGGCGGCAGCCGCTCGCCCACGCTGAAGCTTTGGGCCATGATGTCATTGAGCAACTGCTGGTACACCGCGTCTGAAAGGCGCGGTCGCTCGATGAGGACAGGGGGCAGGTCTTGAGGCATGGTGGGCATCATACGGGCTTGCAGCCGCGCCAACGAAGCTGCCCCGGGGACAATCTGGGTTAAATTGGCAGGATGTTGACGCCAGCACAGACAGCCTTGTATCAACGCGACGGTTACCTCGTTCTGCCCGGCTTCAAGTCTCCGGCAGAAATCGCCGCCGTGAGCCGGCGCGCGCGGGAGATCGTCGATGACTTCGATCCGGCGGACGCCACCAGCATCTTCACCACCAACGACCAAACCCGCACCACTGACGATTATTTTTTGGGCTCCGCCGACAAAATTCGCTGTTTTTTTGAAGAAGAGGCGTTTCAGGGCGACCCGCAGCAGGGCCAACTGAAGCAGGCCAAGGCCCTGTCGATCAACAAAATTGGCCATGCCCTGCATGATCTAGACCCGGTGTTTGGCGCTTTTTCACGTGGGCCGCAACTGGGCTCGTTGGCCGCAGACCTGGGGCTTTTGGCACCGCAAATTTGGCAGTCGATGGTGATCTTCAAACAACCCGGTATTGGCGGTGAGGTGCGATGGCACCAGGATGCGACGTTTTTTGACACCACGCCCATCAGCGTCACCACCTTCTGGTTTGCGCTGGAAGACGCGACCCGGACCAACGGCTGCCTGTGGGTGCAGCCCGGCGGCCACCGGGGGCCGCTGCGCGAGCGTTTTGTACGCTCGGCCGACGACATCGTCACCATGGAAAGGCTCGATTCAATGCCTTGGCCGGATGAATCTACAGCGGTTGCCGTGGAAGTGAGCGCGGGCTCACTGGTAGTGATGCACGGCTTGTTGCCACACTACAGTGCGCCCAATCGCTCACCCTTTTCGCGCCTGGCCTACACGCTGCATGTAACAGACGCCCGTTCGGTGTATTCGCCTCGCAATTGGTTGCAACGCGGCGCCCGGATGCCAGTTAAAGGGTTTGAGACCCATCCGGATGCTCCGCAGGACTAGAAAGAAATAACTCTGTTGTTTAATTTTTATGAATTATGATAGTATAAAATCAACAATAATGATATAGTATTAATAGCAAACTATCTATATTTTACATTAACGATATTTCATTTTATTTAATAAAATTTTTAATCTATAAATATTATCCATTTCCAACACCGCTTTTTGCAGCTGGCCGCGCAGTCACACCAGGCCTGGGTCATTCGTGCGGCAGGCTTGGTGTGACTGAATGGATTGCTCCATTTTGGGCAAGCTGACGGGCAATTCCATCAAGGGCATCAGGCGTTGGCCGTAGCCCTACCCACCAGCTGATGCAGTCGATCGACAGACATTTCAAACCCAAGGAGCAGCACCATGAGTTTCCCCCCCATCCACCGCGTGGTCACCGGCCACGACGCCAACGGCAAGGCCATTGTCACCAGCAATGGCCCCTTGCCAACCGTCGCTGAAATCAAAGCCATTCCCGGCACGGTTTTTCACGAGGTCTGGAGCACCAGCCAGACGCCCGTTGCGGTGGACAACGGCGCAGACCCTTCCCTGGCGCCCCTGATGCTGCCGCCACCCCAGAACGGCACGCGGATTCGGTATGTGGACATTCCGCCGGACACGCCAGAACTGCTGGCCCGCGGCGCCAGCCAAATGAAGGCCGCCTTCTCGCAGATTGGCGATGTGGCGGCTTCGACCGTCAAGGCTGATTCACCCCACCCGCTGATGCACCGCACCGAAACAGTGGATTACGGTATCGTGATTGAAGGTGAACTCACCCTGGT
>JANOVW010000598.1:0-1586 GCA_031417575.1 Rhodoferax sp.
CCAAAAACAAGACGCTGGAGCTGTTTGGTACCCGGCCAGACCCGGCCCGCAAACCGGCACCCGACAACGTGCCCGCGCCTTTTCATGTGTATTCGATGCGGCAGGCGATTGAAGAAGGCTTTATTCTGGACGTGCTGCAAAACTACACGCCCTACAGCCTGGCCTTCAGGTTGGCGCATAACGGCCAGGAGATGAACGAGGTGGAGGTGGAGCGCAACGCCGCCATGAAAGGCATCATGGGTTGGGTGCGGCTGCACCCCTACAACATCGCCCAAAAAGTGCAGGTGGTGGTCGAGCACTTTCGCGAGTTTGTGGCCCCGCTGCTGGGCGGCAAGGCCAAAGCCATGGTGGTGGTGGCAAGCCGCCTGGAGGCCGTGCGGTGGCAGATGGCGATTGAGAAATACATCAAAACGCACAGTTATGTGATGGGCGCCGTGGTGGCGTTTTCAGGCGAAGTGAATGATCCCGTTTCGGGCAGTGAGCCCTTCACAGAGAACAGCAAGGCCTTAAACCCTAACCTGCGGGGCCGTGATATTCGAGAAGCCTTCAAAGGCGATGAGTACCAAATATTGCTGGTGGCCAACAAGTTTCAAACCGGGTTTGACCAGCCGTTGCTGTGCGGTATGTATGTCGACAAGCGTCTGGCGGGCATTCAAGCGGTGCAGACCCTGAGCCGCCTGAACCGCGCCCACCCCGGCAAAGACACCACTTATGTGCTGGATTTTGTGAATGACACAGCCGAGGTGCTGGCCGCGTTCAAGGCCTACCACACCACAGCAGAACTCAGCACGACAACCGATCCGCATTTGGTGTTCAACCTACGCTCAAAACTGGATGCTGCCGGGTATTACGACGATTTTGAAGTAGACCGCGTCGTGGCGGTGGAAATGAACCCCCACGCCAAACAAAGCCAACTGATAGCCGCCCTGGAGCCGGTGCAAGACCGCATCATGAAGCGTTACCGGGCTGCGCAGGCCGAACTCAACATGGCCAGGGCACGCGAAGACAGCGCAGCCACCAAAACCGCGCAAGACGGGCTCGATGCCTTGGTATTGTTCAAAGGCGACATGGGGGCCTACCTTCGGCTGTATACCTTTTTGGCGCAAATTTTTGACTATGGCAACACCGGCATTGAGAAGCGTGCCCTCTTTTTCAAACGCTTGTTGCCCCTGCTGGCGTTTGGCCGCGAGCGCGAGGGCATAGACCTCTCCAAAGTGTTGTTAACCCATCATCACCTGAAAGACCACGGCAGCCGCACCTTGGCCCTGGGCACTGGCGAAACCCCCAAATTGCCCCCCATCACCGAAGCGGGCAGCGGCAGCGTGCAAGAACAGCAAAAAATCTATATGGGCGTGCTGATCGACAAACTCAATGACTTGTTTGGTTCGGAAACCAGCGCCCAAGACCAGCTGCGCTACGTGAACGGTACGATTCTGGGCAAAGTGGCCGAATCTGTCAAGTTGCAACAGCTGGCAGCCAACAACTCCAAAGAGCAGTTTGCCAACTCGCCCAATCTGAAAATCGAGCTGCTAATTGCCATCATCGACTCGCTGGATGCCCACAATGCCATGAGCACCCGGGCGCTG
>JANOVW010000599.1:0-2502 GCA_031417575.1 Rhodoferax sp.
GCGACAAACCCAAAAAATCCGGAATGTACCTTGGTCTTTTACACGGTCGCAACAACCCAAATGAAACCATGGACGGCTGGGGATTCGATGGCCCGTCATTAGGTCCGTTGAGTTGGGTTCACACCACCTACGCAGCGACTGTTCGAATTCATTTTCTTGAATGCGCAGATGCCAAGCCCTACTTCGGTATAGATGACGATGAATTTGAATTGCCGCTCAAGGACGACCTTTTGGTTTTCGACAACCAATACTTTGGCGATTGGACGGCCTATTTCGTTGCACCCGAAGACTGCGCTCTTGCTGACGACAGCTTCCGACCCGCAAAGAGAAAAAACAAAAACTGGGGACACCACAAACGGTTGCCCTAATCCTGCGTGCGCGCATTGACAAGTGCCGCGCAGAACTGGGGGCGCCTGCATCAGAACCTCGGGCATACTGGCTGCGCCCCCAAAGGAGTTTGCCGATGCCCTCAAAAAACGACTGGACGCGCCCACAAGTCTTGGCGGCTTTGCATCTTTACCATCTTCTGCCGTTTGGCAAGTTAGACCGCAACACGCCACAGGTCAAACAATTAGGCATCTGGCTGGGCCGCACCGCCAACGCCGTAGCGCTCAAACTGGTCAATCTCGCCAGCCTTGACCCAGCCGTTATCGCGAGCGGAAGAGTTGGCATGCGCGGGAGCTCGGCTCTGGACAAACAGATTTGGCGTGAGTTGGTGGCCAATTGGGACAAAACGGCGCTCGACGCGGCGGCGCATTATGTGCAATTGGCGGCGCAAAACCCTGCCTCCGCTCTAGTACCGCCAATTGGCATCAACCAAAACGCCGATTGGGTTGACCCTGTTAATGCCGTCATCCCGCCCGGCAAAACCCGCGCCGCTGTCGTGCAAATACGGGTCAACCAGGCGCAATTCCGCCAATCCGTCTTGGCCCGCTACAACGCCACCTGTTGCATCAGCGGCTTACAAAACGACAAACTGCTGATCGCCAGCCACATCGTGCCGTGGAGCGAAGACAAAACCAATCGCCTGAACCCGCAAAACGGCCTGTGCTTGAGCGCCTTGCATGACCGAGCCTATGACCAAGGCTTGATCAGCGTCACGCCGGATTTCAAAATCCACGTCTCGCCCAAAATCAAAGCCTTAAAAGGTGATACCTTCATTCAAGACAGCCTGATGCGGTTTGATCAAAAGCCCCTGGTACTACCCGAGCACTTTCGCCCAGGCACCGACTTTTTGGCCCGCCATGCCGCTCGATTTGGCTATTTGTGATTTGTAGGAACCCACCCCATGCTCCAACTGCGCCCCTCCTGCGAATGCTGCAACACCGATTTGCCGCCCGACACGCCGAATGCCCGCATCTGTACCTTTGAATGCACCTTTTGCGCCGCCTGCACAGACGTGAAACTGGGAGGTATTTGCCCGAACTGCGGCGGCGAATTGTTGCAGCGCCCGCGCCGCCCAGCCAACAAATTGATGAAGTTTCCGGCTTCGGTGGAGCGGGTTTACAAACCCATGGGATGCGAGAAAAGCGTCTAAAACACTATTTATTTTATTGAGAAATATACCTTTGAATAAAATCTATATTATTGAGCTATTAATTGCATAATAAGCTATTAAATATATAATAAATATTAACAAAATATATTAATTATTTTTTCAAAATTACTTTAAAATAGATTATATTTAAGCATGCCTACCCCGATCGCTCCTCCATGACACCCCCACTCTTGCAACCAGCACCTGGCCAGCAGCCGCTTGGCGGCGCGGTGGTGCCGGTTGTCATGTTGCGGGTTTTGCGGGCCCTTGTGGGGGCATACATGGGCGCGGGCGCTACGGGCCATGCATTGGCGCAAACCACCTCGTTTGCCCAACTCGAAGCCGCAGGCGCGCGCATCGGGCAAATCCACATCCTGAACCAAGACATTTTTGATCTGGCCGACCCGGCCGAGAACAACGCCCTGTTTCGCCTGGCCAACGCACTGCACCCCAAAACGCGGCCCGAGGTCATCCGCAGCCAGTTGTTGTTCAAACCCGGCGACGCAGTGGCCGTGCGGGTGATGGAAGAAACCGAGCGCTTGCTGCGCACCAACCGCTACCTGTATGACGTGCAACTGCGCCCCATCGCGCCACCCGGCGGTGCAGCCAATGTGGTCGATATCGAGGTGATGACGCGCGACACCTGGACACTGGACCCCGGCGCCAGCTTCGCCCGTTCGGGCGGGGCCAATTCCAGCAGCGTCAGCATCAAGGAATACAACCTGCTGGGCACCGGCCTGGCGGTGGGTTACAGCCGCATCAACGAGGTGGACCGTTCGGGCAACGAGTTTCAGCTCGAATACAACCACGCGCTGGACGGCTGGACCCAACTGGCCTACAGCGTGGCCGACAACACCGACGGCAAGCGCCAGGCGGTGTCTGTCATACGCCCGTTTTACGCGCTTGATACCCGCTGGGCGGCAGGCGCCCGGTTTTCGCAAGACAACCGCATCGATTCCGCTTAC
>JANOVW010000600.1:0-11309 GCA_031417575.1 Rhodoferax sp.
GGCGCCAGTGGCAAAGTTACCGTGCAAGGCGACGCGCCCACCCAAGAGGCGGTTGAAAAAGTTACCCTGTGCTGCGGCAACGTGGCCGGTGTGACCGAGGTCGAGAACATGTTGGTAGCCGCCGAGCCGGCCGACGAATCACAATACCATGATGTGGTGCGTGGCGACACCCTGTCGGCCATAGCCAAAACCTACTACGGCAATGCTGGCAAATACCCGGCTATTTTTGAGGCCAACAAACCCATGCTGAGTCACCCCGACAAAATTTACCCTGGGCAAAAATTGCGTATTCCGGCGTTGGGGTAACGGACTTACCGCACACCATCCGCTTGGCCCTGATACCCAAGTCTTCATTTCTCCAACCAAAGTAACCCACATGTCGCGCCAAAGCCCCTGGGCCTCAAAGGTTGCCGCCTTGATCAAAGGTGGCAATCTGGATGCCGCGTTGGCGCAAATTCGGGTAGCGCCCACCGTAAAAGATGTCAAAGATTTGCGCCTGCTGCTGGCTGCGGGCAATTTGCTGGCCAAATTTAAACCGGTAGACGAAGCCACGGCGGATCAAATTGTGGCGCTGTCGTCTCCCCGATTGCACCGGTCGCCCTGACCGCCAAATCTCGAATTTCCGGGCCCATGAAATACCTGCAGGCCTATCCGCCAGACGTACAAGCCCAGGTACAGCGCCTGGTAGATGCTGGAAGGTTAGGCGAGGTGCTGCGAAGCCGATACGCCAAACCCCACGCGGTTCGCACCGATCGGGCTTTGTATGACTACGTGATGGCGCTCAAGAATGAACACTTGCGCAGTTCAGAGCCGTTGAGCCGCGTGATGTTTGATGCCAAGTTACACGTTATCTCGCACGCATTGGGCACCCACACCACGATTTCGCGGGTGCAAGGGAGCCAGCTGAAGTCAAAGCGAGAAATCCGCATTGCCACGCTGTTCAAAGACGTGCCGGAACCTTTCCTGAAGATGATCACAGTCCATGAACTGGCCCACCTCAAGGAGCGCCAGCACGACAAGGCGTTTTACAAACTGTGCACTTACATGGCCCCGGATTACCACCAGCTGGAGTTTGACGTGCGCTTGTACCTGACCTATACCGATTCGCTCAGTACGCTACCGCGCGCCACAGCCGCCCCGTCTGGCCAGAACGGGCTATGGGTATGAAGATCAGCGCGCAGCAACCCAGTTGCCATGAAACCCCGGTGGTACCCGGTGCGGGATGGTGATGACGGCCTGCGGCGGGCCTTCAAAATCTTGCGCATTCAAAATAACCAGGTCGGTGGTTTGGGCGGCGGTGTTGATCACGTAACCCATCAGCCAGCCCCTATCTTCGGCTTCCGCTTCGGCTTCGGCTTTTGTTTCCGCTGAATCAGCACCCTTGGGCACAAAAACAAATTCACCAGGGTAACAATTCGCACCGAATTCGTGGCGTTGTTTTTGCCCGGTTTGCAGGTCATGTTTGATCAGATACGGGGCCGATACGAACTCTTCGCCTTCGTACGACAACGGCATGGTGTAGGCAAACCGGTAGGGCTGGCCCATCAGGCGTTCATTGCAGCGCGGAAACTCTTGCGCCTGGGTATCGATGACTTTGCGGCTGACCTGGCGGGCCACCGGGTCAATCGTCCAGCGCTCAAACGCCACTTTTTTGGAGTCGGGCCCCTGTGTGCTTTGCGCAAACATGGTTTCATGTGCGGCGACATCGACGGTGACGGTGCCGTCGGCGTTCTCAAACGCATTGCAGGGGTGAAACACATAACAAGGCGACACCTCACACCAGATGATGTCGCTGCCCTTGCCTTCACGCGGCAGCAGGCCAACGCGGGCGCGGTGTTCAGGGTTCCAGGCATACGGAAACACGTGGCCTGCGAGCAGCGTTTTCATCGAGAACGTTACCGGCAAATCGAACACCAGCACGTAGTTGGCGGTGATCATGCAATCATGAATGCTGGGGCCGTGTTTGACGGCAATCGGCTCTTCGCGGCGCACCTTGCCGTCTGCGCCCACCACCACGTGGCGAATGGTGTTTTGGTCGGGCCCAAAATAACAAATGGCGTGCATCTCGCCCGTGGCTGGGTCGAGGTGCGGATGGGCGGTAAAGGAGCCCTTGAGCGTACCGTCAAACGGGTTATGGGCCAGGGTTTCGAGCTCGTCGTTGATTTCGACCGGGTAACCACCCGCCTCGACCAGCGCCCAGGTACGGCCCGCATGGCCCAGCACGTTGGTGTTCACGGTATCTGTGCCGCCGTGGCGCAGCCCTGGCGCAGCCTGTTCACCCAACGCTGCACTCACGGCCTTGGAGCGAATCCAGCGGTTGCGGTACCACAGCGCCTTGCCTGCTTGCAGGCGCACACCGTGCACCATACCGTCGCCGGTGAACCAGTGGTACACGGCCGGGTTCGGCGCATTCACCGGGTTGGGCCCAATGCGCAGGTAACGGCCATCGAGCTCAGGCGGTATCACGCCTTGCACCGGCAGATCCACCAGCGTGTGTTCGGAATCCATCGGGGTGTGGATACCGTGCAAATAAGGGTGCGGTATGGCAGGAGCAGCCTTGCGGTCGCGGTTGAAGGCGGCCACCTTCATCAGGCCGTTGGTGACCGATTTGCGGATCAGGGTTTCGACAGGACTGGCCATAAAAAATGCTCCTTGACAAGGGGGAACGGCTTTTGCCGTGGTAAATACTGTATCGGGCCGCTAATCAGGGCAACAGCCCCAAGGCTTGCATATAGGTGGGGCTGGTCATCAACGCATCCCACGGTGTGGCAGGCAACTGGGGCAGCAGGGCCAGACGGCGTTCTTCGCTGGCACCCACTGGCCGCCAAACACCTGTGAGCTGCGCTTGCGCCAACCCATTGATCAGCGCATCGACTGCTTCACCACCGTCAACCGACTGGTTGCACAGCAACACCATGTCACAACCGGCATTTAGTGCCGCTACCGCCGCTTGCGCGTAGCTCACCTCCTGGCCGTCGATCAGCCGGGCGCCAGCCATCGATAAATCGTCGCTAAAAATCGCGCCACTAAACCCCAGCTGACCGCGCAGAATGTCATTGAGCCATTTGCTGGAGAATCCGGCCGGGCGAGCATCAACCTGGGGGTAGACCACATGGGCCGGCATCACGCTGGCCAAACCGGTGCCCAGCCAGCCATAGGGCGCGGCATCGTCAGACAAGATGGTTTTGAGGCTGCGCTTGTCCAGCGGAATGTCGGTATGCGAATCAGCCTTGACAAAACCGTGCCCCGGAAAATGTTTGCCGCAGTTGTGCATGCCGCTTTGCAACAAGCCGTGCATCAGGCTTTTGGCCAGCAGGCCCACAACACGCGGGTCGCGGCTGAAAGCACGGTCGCCAATGACGCTGCTTTCACCAAAATCAAGATCCAGCACAGGGGTAAAGCTTAAATCGACCCCACAAGCGCGCAACTCCGCACCCAGCACAAAACCACAGGCGGTGGCGGCACGGGTCGCTTGCATCGCACCGGAGCCCTCGCCGTTTTTGCCAGCTTTTCCGTCATTCAGCCACATTTGGCCCAGGGTGCGCATGGGCGGCAAGTGGGTAAAACCGTCACTTTTAAAGCGCTGGACGCGACCACCTTCGTGGTCAACACAAATCAGCAGGTCGGAGCGCAGCTTTTTAATGCTGCGACACAAGGCCGTGAGTTGGGCGCGATCTTGCCAATTGCGGGCGAACAAAATGAGGCCGCCCACCAAGGGGTGCGCCAGTCGCTGCCTATCCGCACGGGTGAGTGCAATGCCTGCGATATCGATGATAAGGGGGGCGTTTTGGATCATTTTGAAAAGTTTTGAAGTGTTTAAATTATGTTTAACTATAATAATTTGTTAGAATTTTTATTATTATTTTATATCATTTTTAATATTAAATATATAGCTTATTGTGCAATTAATACAGTAAAAATATTCGTTTTTTAATTTACCTCAACAACGCAATAACTTATTGCGTAATCTGTTTCGTCTGACACACTAATGTGCGCAACCAGGCGGCGTTGCTCGCACCATACTTTTAACGCACCGTGTAACACCACGATGGGTTTTCCCGCCTCGGCGTGAAGCGCAGGCTGTTTGCCAATTTCACAATTGCGCCAGGTCATGGGCATGCGCATTCCCAAACCAATGGCTTTGCTGAAAGATTCTTTGGCGCTGAAACGGGTGGCCAGGTAACGCACGCCACGCTCGGGTAGCCGTTCAGTGCGAGCCCGCCAGGTGGCCAGTTCGCCTTCACTCAAAATGCGTTCGGCAAACCGGTCACCGTGGCGATCCAGGCTTTCCTGAATGCGCCGGATGTCGCAGACGTCCGTGCCGATACCGTAGATCATGAAACTGTTGCCCCCACGCTCCGCCGCTGCGCGGGTCGCTGCCCCCCGAGGGGGTCGCATTTTTTCTTGGGGCGGCCCGGCGAAAAAACCGCCCCCACCCTCCGCCGCTGCGCGGGTCGCTGCCCCCCGAGGGGCTCGCATTTTTTCTTGGGGCGGCCCGGCGAAAAAACCGTTACCGTACGGCGCCGAGGCGCGTCGCCAAGTTGCTCGGCCATCATTGGGTATCGATGCATGCTAGGTAGGCCCTAACCGTTGCGGCGTAGCCCAGTTCCAGCGCGTCAGACATCAGCGCGTGACCAATCGACACTTCTTGCACAGCGGGTACACCCGCCAAAAACGCGGCCAGGTTGTCGCGGTTCAAGTCGTGGCCGGCATTGACGCCCAGGCCTGCAGCCAGCGCAGCCTGCGCGGCCGAATGAAACCGTTCCAGCTGTAGCGGCCAGTCGTCGGTACCCCAGGCGCGGGCCAGCGGTTCGGTGTACAGCTCTACCCGGTTTGCCCCAACGGCCTGGGCCAACGCCATGGCTGCCGGGTCAGCGTCCATGAACAGGCTAACACGCACGCCGAGCGCTTGGGCCTCTTGAATCAACGGGCGAATCAAGCCTGCATCCGTGTACAAATCCCAGCCGTGGTCACTGGTCGGTTGTTGTTCTGAATCCGGTACAAATGTGCATTGATGCGGGCGCACCTCGCGCACAAAACGCATCAGGTTTTGCAACGGGTTGCCTTCGATGTTGTATTCCCGATCAGGCCATTTCTTCAGCAATGCGGCCAGATCGAACACATCGTGCGCGCGGATGTGGCGCTCGTCCGGGCGCGGATGCACAGTGATGCCAGCAGCGCCCGCTTCAAGGCAGAGTTGCGCGGCACGCACCACCGAAGGCAAAGGGTGGGCCAAAATCCGCCGATTGCGGATTTGGGCGACCAGGTTAACGTTGACGGAGAGTTTGGTGACCATGGTTTTCAGATGGATTGCAGATCCAGCATGACTTGGCGTGTTTTGAGGGTTCCGACACCACAATGGTAATTGAGCAGTTGGCGCAATTGGGGCTTGAGTTCATTTTGCTGGCCGGCACACGTGCGCAGCATTTGTGTCAGGGGGGCATCGTTTTCCAGCGCAGCCTGCAATGACAGCCACCAGTCGCCCCGAATGGCCACCCGGTCATTGTCACCCTGCTCACGCAGACCACCCTCAGGCACCAACACATAAGCGCGTTGCGCCTCCAGTGGACGCAAAGTCATGGTTTGCAGGTTCAACACCGGCAGCAGGCCAATTTCACGCAGCAGCAACAGCTCAAAACTGCGCAGCGCGGCTTGCAACACTTCGCCATGCTCGCTGGCAATAATTTGCACCACTTGGGCGTAGACATCGAAAAGTTGCGGATGGGGGTCGTCGCGGGCCAGCAATTTAAGCAGCAGTTCATTCAGGTAGTAACCCGACATCAAGGCATCACCTGTCGGCATGACATACGGGCCCATCCACTGCGCTGCTTTAAGGGTTCTGATTTCCGCATCACCTGTGAAGGTGATCTGCAAAGGTTGCAACGGCAACAAAACCGGCCGGAAATTGGAGCTGGGCTTTTTGGCCCCTTTGGCCACCAGCGCAATGCGCCCCAAATCCCGCGTGAACACCTCCAGGATCAGGCTGGATTCACTCCAGTCGTACCGGTGCAATACAAAAGCCGGCTCGTTAGATACCCTTTTCATGCCCAACTACATCAGCCATAGCCGAAACTGCGCACCCTTGCTTCATCGTCGGCCCAGCCCGAACGCACCTTGACCCATAGTTCAATGAACACCTTGGCGTCCATCAATCTTTCAAGTTCCACCCGGGTTTCGGTGCCAATGCGTTTGATGCGCTCACCTTTGTCACCAATCACCATGGCCTTGTGGGTGTCTCGCTCAACCACGATGGTGGCGGCGATTTTCACCATGCGTTTGGTCTTGCTGCCGTCTTTGGCTTTGCCACGCCCAGGCTCTTCTTCGAATTTGTCGATCACCACCGTCGAGGTGTAGGGCAATTCATCGCCGGTGAGGCGAAAGAGCTTCTCGCGCACGGTTTCACTGGCCAGAAATTTCTCATTCTTGTCGGTTAATTCGTCTTGCGCGTACCACCACTCCTGCTGCGGCAAGTATTTCTCGCACACCTGTAACAAGCGCTCAATATCTTTGGCGGATTTGGCAGACATCGGTATGAACTCTGCAAACGCATGTTTTTGCTGCATATCTTGCAGCCAAGGCGCAATGTCGCCGCGCCGGTGGATCAGATCGAACTTATTGGCCACCAACAACACCGGAATATCGGCACCCAGCAGTGACAAAACCTTGGCATCTGCCTGATTGAACATACCCGCCTCAGCCACCAGCAAGATCAAATCCACGTCGCTGATGGCACCTTGCACCGTTTTATTCAGCGAGCGATTCAAAGCGTTGGTGTGGCGCGTCTGAAAGCCGGGCGTGTCAACGAAAACGAATTGGGTGGCGCCGCGCGAGTGCATGCCAGTGATGCGGTGGCGCGTGGTTTGCGCCTTGCGCGATGTGATGCTGATTTTTTGCCCCACCAGGGCATTCATCAGGGTTGATTTACCCACATTGGGCTTGCCCACAATCGCGATCAGGCCACAACGGCGCGCCTCGCCTGTCGCGATCTCTACGGGCTCTACGGGCTCTACCGTACCTTCCATAACGTCGTCTGTGGCGGCTTGGCCAGTGTCTGTAGGTAGACGGACCAGTTCCGAGTCGGGAGTTTTGGCGGCAATAGGAGGCACAGGAGTTTTGGGGTGGGTCATGGGGCAGCCTTGGCTTGCAGTGTTTGCAACATGGCTTGCGCGGCGGCTTGTTCGCCCGCGCGGCGCGAAATGCCGATACCGCGCTCTGTCAGATTGAGTTCGATGACTTCGCACTCCACGTCAAAGGTTTGTTTATGTGCTGCACCCAAAGTGCCGACCACACGGTAAATGGGTAATTGCATGCGCCGACCTTGCAGCCACTCCTGAAGCGCCGTTTTGGCATCTTTGCCGATGGCCTGCATTTGCGCATTGATCTCCAGCGATTTGAACAACCGAAGCACCAGGCCTTGCGCGGCATCAAAACCACCATCCAGGTATACCGCACCGATGACCGACTCGAGTACATCGGCCAAAATAGACGGCCGCTTTTGCCCGCCCGAGCGCATTTCGCCCTCACCCAAACGCATGACGTCAGCCAAGCCCAAGCCAACTGACAACTGATGAAGCGTTTCCTGACGAACCAAATTGGCCCGAACGCGCGACAAATCACCTTCAGGCAGGTCTGCCAAACGCTGGTAGAGCAAATCGGACACAGCCAAGCTCAAAACTGAATCGCCCAGAAATTCCAACCGTTCATTGTGGTCGGCGGAGAAACTGCGATGCGTCAGCGCCCGAACCAAAAGCTGCGGGTTGGTAAAAACATGTTGCAACCGCTCCTGCAATGCAAGGAGTTCGACGGTGTTTCCCATACCTATTCCCGTGTCCCGGCTTGTGGGTTTGGCGGCCTGTTGGGCGTTACCAAGCAACCCGGTTGCAGCCGAGGCCAACCGGTCATTCAAGCCGCACCTTTCACCGTCACTTCGAACGGCCTTCGTATTTCAACGTCAAAAAGGCGGGGCCAGCGAGGTGGATTTCGCGCTGGTAAGCAAAGCTGACCACAATCTTGTCGCCGTCTTTGCCGACCTCAATGTCTTTTCCAGTCACGGATTTGATGTCATCCACGGCGGCCTGCTTGTCGAACAACGAACGCACTTCCGCCACCGAATTGCCCCGCGCCGCCTGCACCGCTGCTTTTTGAACGGCCTGGTACTCCAGAAAGGTCGGGAATATCTGCGCAGCAATCACGCCCGTGATACCCAGCGTACCGGCCACGAACAACAAGCCCACAAATGACAGGCCGTATTGTTGACTTTTGAGATTGGACTTCATGACATGTTCCTTCACTTCAGACTTCGCCAAATGGTTTTTGCGAACACACAACACTAGTTAAAGCCGCCGATTCGCCTGAGGTTACCAAAATTCATCCAGACAAAAAAGGCCCGGCCCACGATGTTTTTTTCTGGCACAAAACCCCAGTAGCGGGAATCCAGCGAATTGTCGCGGTTATCGCCCATCATGAAAAAATGCCACTCTGGCACCTTGCAAACCACACCTTCCGCGCTATAGCGGCAATTGCTGCGGTTCGGAAAATCTGAAACCTCCGCATCAGAGATTCCGCCGCGACGGCTATCGTCATTGAGCAAGCGGTGTTTGTGCGTTCCGAGCTGCTCTTCATATTGCGGAAAGTAACGCATCACATCTTCATCAAAGAACTCGGGTACGCTGGATGTGGCAACCGGTATGCCGTTAATCGTGAGGCGCTTATTGATGTAAGCCACCTCATCGCCAGGTACACCCACCACGCGCTTGATGTAATCCAGGCTGGGTTTGGGCGGGTAGCGAAACACCATCACATCGCCACGTTCAGGCTTGTTACCTTCCGTGATTTTTTTGTTGATAACGGGCAAACGAACGCCGTAATGAAATTTGTTGACCAAAATCAGATCACCGACCAGCAGGGTGGGGATCATCGAGCCTGAAGGTATCTTGAAGGGCTCGAACAAAAATGACCGCAGGAAAAAAACCGCCAAAATAACCGGGAACAATCCGGCAGTCCAATCCAGCCACCAGGGCTGCATCAACAATTGAGCTTTGGCACCCTCGACGTCGCCATCGACTTTCTTGATGCCCAATTTGTCAAGCTCTGCGCGGCGTTTCTGGTCTTGTTCTGTCAGGTTTTCAGCTGCCCGGACCCGGTGTGGTAAAAAATAGAAACGTTCAGCCAGCCAGTAGACGCCGGTAACCACGGTTGCCATAAACAGCAGAAGCGCAAAATTTCCGTCGATATACCCGGTGTACCAGGCCCCAGCATACGCAACAAAAGCCGCCAGTACGAAAGATGTCAATACCTGCACGGGATCAATCCTCAACTTGAAGAATGGCGAGAAATGCCTCTTGTGGCACTTCCACGGAACCGATCTGTTTCATGCGTTTTTTGCCTGCTTTCTGTTTTTCGAGGAGCTTTTTCTTGCGCGAAATATCGCCGCCGTAACACTTGGCGATCACGTTTTTGCGCAGCGCCTTGATTGTCTCACGGGCAATGATGTTGGCCCCAATGGCTGCTTGGATGGCGACGTCATACATTTGGCGCGAGATCACTTCGCGCATTTTGCTCACCACACCCCTGCCGCGAAACTGCGACTGGGAACGATGCACGATGATTGATAGGGCATCGACCTTTTCGGAGTTCAGCAAGATATCAACCTTGACGACATCAGCGGCGCGGTATTCCTTGAACTCGTAATCCATCGACGCATATCCGCGCGAAACGGATTTGAGCTTGTCAAAAAAGTCCAGGACAATTTCGGCCAATGGCATTTCATAGGTGAGCATGACCTGACGCCCGTGGTAAGCCATGTTCATCTGCAGGCCACGTTTTTGGTTGGCCAGCGTCATCACCGAGCCCACATATTCTTGCGGCATATACAGGTGCACCGTAACAATCGGCTCGCGTATCTCTTCAAGTTTTCCCTGGTCTGGCATCTTTGACGGGTTCTCCACCATTTTGATGGTTCCATCCACCTGAACGACCTGATAGACAACGCTGGGTGCCGTGGTGATTAAATCTTGGTCAAACTCGCGCTCGAGGCGTTCTTGAACAATCTCCATGTGCAACAGGCCCAAAAACCCGCAGCGAAAACCAAAACCGAGAGCCTGGCTGACTTCTGGCTCATAACGCAACGACGAATCATTGAGCTTGAGTTTTTCCAGGCTGTCGCGCAGCCCTTCGTACATATTGGCTTCGGTCGGGTAAAGCCCTGCAAACACCTGCGGCTGAATTTCCTTGAAGCCGGGCAAGGCTTGTGTTGCGGTGGCTGCTGCACCGCCTGTTCCAGGGCGTATCAGGGTGATCGTATCGCCCACCTTGGCGGCTTGTAGCTCGCGAATACCGGCAATGATGTAACCCACCTCGCCCGCTTCCAGTGCCTGACGCGCTTCATTTGCCGGGGTAAAAACTCCCAGACTGTCTGCGTTATAGGTCGTGCCTGTGGCCATCATTTTGATGCGTTCGCCTTTGGACAATCGTCCATCGACGACACGCACGAGCATGACCACACCGACATAGTTGTCAAACCAGCTGTCGATGATCATCGCGCGCAAAGGGCCATCCGTGTTACCTTTGGGTGCCGGAATCCGTTTGACAATCGCTTCGAGGATCTCGTCGATCCCCATCCCGGTCTTGGCCGAACACGGAATCGCATGGCTGGCATCAATGCCGATCACGTCTTCGATTTCTTTGCGGGCATTCTCTGGATCAGCGTTGGGCAAATCCATTTTGTTGAGGACTGGCAATACCTCCACGCCAAGGTCAAGCGCCGTGTAGCAGTTCGCCACCGTCTGTGCTTCCACACCTTGGCTTGCATCAACTACAAGCAAACCACCCTCACAGGCGGACAATGAGCGCGAGACTTCGTAGGAGAAATCAACGTGGCCTGGTGTATCGATCAAATTGAGGTTGTAAACCTGACCGTCAAGCGCCTTGTAGTGCAGCGCCGCAGTCTGTGCCTTGATGGTTATCCCACGTTCTTTTTCGATGTCCATCGAGTCCAATACTTGAGCCTCCATCTCTCGCTCGGCAAGACCACCACAGCGTTGAATCAATCGGTCAGCGAGTGTGGATTTGCCATGATCGATGTGGGCAATGATTGAAAAATTTCTGATGTGATTCATCAACGAATGGCTACAAGTGATTGAATTAAAACGGGAGAGGGCAAGAAAAAAGGGCGCGTCGTATAACGACGCGCCCTGAACCAACAATCATTGGCAACTGCGAAGGTTGGAACTTCATTGTAGGCAAAAAGCCAAGAACGTACAGTCCCAAAAACAGTCACCAAGAGTCGTTGCAGTGCAGCAACAAGAACC
>JANOVW010000601.1:0-8214 GCA_031417575.1 Rhodoferax sp.
TACAGCTTGACGCCGTTGTCTGGGTAAGGCAGCACCACGACATCTTCGGCTTTCACGCCGCGCGCTTCGAGGTTCAGCAGTGAGGTGAATGTAAAGCCGGTGATCGCATCAACGTCGCCACGCACCAGCATGGTTTCACGCAGGGGCGGGTCCATCGCGGTCCAAGCCACGTTGCTGATGCCGTTGGCCTTGGCAAACAGCGGAAAGGCACGGCGACCTGCATCAAACACCGGGGCGCCGAGTTTTTTGCCGCTCAGGTCGGCTGCGGTTTTAATGCCTGATTTTTTCAGGGCCATCACCGAGGCCGGGGTGTCGTTGTAGACCATCATCACGGCCACGGGTTTGTTCGGCGCGTCCGGGTTGTTGGCGTGGAATTCCATCAGGGCGGCCAAATCGGCAAATCCCATGTCATAGGCGCCCGAAGCAACCCGTGTCACCGTTCCACCCGATCCATTGCCTGCGTCGACCACCACGTCCAGCTTGGCATCCTTGAAATAACCTTTGGCAACAGGCGTCAGAAACAAGGCCGCCGGGCCTTCAAAGCGCCAATCCAGCTGGAATTTGATGGGCGTGTTTTGCGCGTGGGCACTGCCCAGCGCGGCTGCGAAAGCCAGTGCAGTCGCGGTTTTCAGGAAGAAGCGTTTGGTCATGAGGGTCTCCGGGGTTGGGTAGTGGTTTGAAATCGATTAAAAACTGAGCGGATATTGTCGGATGTTGTGCATAAGGGAAAGCCCTATCGCAACTTCAAGGTATGCAAGGTTCAGGCCATCGAATAAAGTTGCCGTGAGCTATGGCCGCCTTTGTCACGGGTGACTCCATTTCAGCCCCGCACCACATTGGTGAGGGTGCTGCCCAAAAAGGTGCCTCATGAACAATCACGGTCGAAACCCTGGCTTTTGCAACGTTGACAAAGCTGGTGTTGAGGGTGCTGGGTGCGCCTGGCGCCAGTGCTGCGCGATCTCCAGGCGGCGGCAAATCCAGACTTTGTCGTGGCCTTGGATGTAATCCAGGAAGCGCTGCAAAGACTTCATGCGGCCCGGGCGACCCAACAGGCGGCAGTGCATGCCCA
The DNA here is from genome assembly GCA_031417575.1 of Rhodoferax sp. Taxonomy (GTDB): domain Bacteria; phylum Pseudomonadota; class Gammaproteobacteria; order Burkholderiales; family Burkholderiaceae_C; genus JANYCG01. Next base: position 1,070 of record JANOVW010000601.1, read on the forward strand.
CATTCAACATTTTGGGGCGGTTCAGGCCCGCCGGGTCGCCTTCAGCGTACAACACGTCAAAGGAATCTTTCAGGTAGGTGAAAAAATCGTCGCCTTGTGCAAAGCCCTGGGCGCTTGAAAAACGCATGTCGTTGCTGTCAAGCGTATAGGGCACGATGAGTTGTTGGGTCAGTTCGCCATTGGTTTTTTGTACGGGTTGCCAATAGGGGAGGTCGTCGGCGTAGCTGTCGCTGTCGTATTCAAAACCACCAAAATCAGCCACGAGGCGATGGGTATTGGGGCTGTCGCGCCCGGTGTACCAGCCCAGGGGGCGCTCGCCCGTCATCTGCTGGATAATCTCCATCCCCAAGCGCATGTGTTCGCGCTCGGTGGCCTCGTCAAGGTTTTGGTAGGTGATCCAGCGCCAGCCGTGGCAGGCAATTTCATGCCCGAGGGCTTTGAAGGCGGCGGTTAGTTCAGGATGCCGTTGCAAGGCCATGCTGACGCCAAATACGGTGAGCGGTAATTGGCGGGATTCAAATTCGCGCAAGATGCGCCAGACACCAACGCGTGACCCATATTCGTAAAGGGTTTCCATGCTCTGGTGGCGGGCGGAGAAACTGGCGGGGTTGAACATTTCGCTCAAAAACTGCTCCGAGCCGGGGTCGCCGTGCAGCACCGAGTTCTCAGCGCCTTCTTCGTAGTTCAACACAAACTGCACGGCAATGCGGGCTTGGCGTGGCCATTGCGCATGGGGAACATTCGGCCCGTACCCAATCAGATCACGGGGGTAGGTGGTGTCAGGCTTGGCGCTGCCGACGTTCATGACAGAGCCACCAGAACATCATGTGAAGGGGTCTGGCGTTCAAACATCAAACCGGCTTCGACGTTTAGCAAGTGCGTCTGCATCAACGCCACGGCGCGCGCTTCGTCGGCATGGGCCAGGGCGTCAACAATGGCGCTGTGCTCCTCATGGGAATGCTCGGCCGCATGATCGCTTTGGTACATCAAGGTGATGAGCGAGCAGCGGGCGATGAGTTGACCCAATACGTGGGCCAGAACATCATTGCCCATCAGTTCAGCCATCCGCACATGAAAATCACCCAGCAGCTCGGTTCGGGATGTCGCATCTTGGCTGTCGACCGCGTGTTTTTCACGCTCCACGTGGGCTGTGAGCGCGCGAATTTTGGCAGGTGTTACGCCCCGCACAAATTCACGCGTCATCTCGGCTTCGATCATGCGGCGCACGCTAAAAACCTGTTTGGCCTCTTCCACAGACGGGGCCGACACAAACGCACCACGGGCTGGTTCAAGCCGAATCAACTGGTGCTGCGACATTTGCAACAAGGCCTGGCGCACCAAGGTACGTGAAACGCCATAGTGATCTGCCAATTTCTGCTCGACCAATTTGGCGCCGGGTTGCAAACGGTGGTCCACAATGGCTTTGGTCAGCGAACGCACAATCAGCTCGGTAGACGAGGCAGGTGCGGCGCTGCTGGTGGTCTCAGAAGATTCCATAATGCCAATGATCATAACGTGAAATTAAAAACTGTATACACTTTCGGCCTGCCTTTTTATTAGGAGTTTCCATGGGTTTAAGCACACACGTTCTAGACACCATGCACGGCTGCCCAGCAGCAGGCATGCGCGTCGCCTTTTTTGTGATGGAAGGCGAGCAGCCGCAGCTGCTCAAGCAGTTTTTGCTGAACGCAGATGGCCGCAACCCAGATGGCTTGTTGATTGACAACGCTTCATTGAAGCCCGGGTCGTACCGGCTGGTTTTTGATGTGGCGGCCTACTTCCAGGCCCGGCAGGTTGCGTTGCCTGAACCGCCATTCCTGAACCGTGTGACGCTTGATTTCGGCATTGCCAATGCCAACGAGCACTACCACGTACCTCTGCTGGTAAGCCCGTGGAGTTACTCGACTTACCGGGGCTCCTGACCGATCAACCCCAACGGTTCTGGTTAGTTTTGACCCTCTGTCAACGTATCGAGCTGAAAGTGGCCGCTTTTGTGCCATAACCAAGTGTCGGTGTAGGTAACGTTGCCCAAACGCACGGGTGCCGGGAAGGGCGAAAGGTCCTTCACCGTGCGTTCGATTTCCGCCATGACTTCCGGCGCATGGGTTGGGCCGCGCAGCCAGTTGGTTTTGGTCACGTTGCCGCGGCCGTCTATTTCAACTTCAAACACCCCAATGGCATACAAGAGTGGCGGCATCCGGCCCTTGAAAATACGGGCAGAGTTGTTTTTGTAAATGTGGCCCGCCGCGTCACGCCGAAAATCGCGGGCGTTTGCCGCAGCTGACTGGTTGGCCGGCGGAGTCAGCACAACAGGTGGGGGAGGCGCCACCAAAACCGGTGCCGGCGGCGGCAGTGGAGGCGGAGGCGGGGGTGGAGGCGGCGGCGGAGCCGGAATGGGCCGGGGCGCAACCGGAGGCAACGGGGCCGATGCACAGCCCGCCAGCACGGCGACGCAAATCAGCAGTTGCCCGACCAGGGGGTGCAGATGGCGTTTGGACGAATTCATCGGGGGGTGTCTCCTGTTTGTTGAGTGGCCACACATGCGACGGGTCAAAAATGTGAGCAGGCTCCGAAGTATAGGTAGTTTGATTGGTATTTTTTTAATGCGAAAAAATTGTATACACTTTACAATTGCGACACGGGCAGCCAGCGCACAGCATGTTTTGCAGCCCCCAAACTGAAAGTCTGAAGACATGGAAAGCTACTTGCTGGATTGGGCCAACTTGCTGTTGCGCTGGGTGCACGTCATCACAGCCATTGCCTGGGTGGGTTCATCGTTTTACTTCGTATTTCTCGACAGCAGCCTGACTCCGCCAGTCGACGAAGATCTCAAAAAACAAGGCGTGAGTGGCGAGCTATGGGCCGTGCATGGCGGCGGTTTTTACCACCCGGTCAAATTCAACGTCTCGCCACCCCAATTACCGTCGCACCTGCACTGGTTTTACTGGGAAAGTTATTCCACCTGGTTGTCTGGCTTTGCACTCTTTACAGTTTCTTACCTGTGGAGCGCGGGCACCTACCTCATCGACAAATCAAAAATGGATTGGTCGCCCACCGACGCCGTGGGCGTCGCCTTGAGCTTTTTGGTGGTGTTCTGGTTTCTATACGATGCCATTTGCCGCTACTTTGGTCAAAAGAAAAACGGCGACGCCATTGTTGGGGCCTTGGTGTTTGGCCTGGTGTGCATCGCAGCCTGGCTGGCTTGCCACTGGTTCGCCGGGCGCGCCGCCTTCTTGCTGGTGGGGGCCATGTTGGCCACCAGCATGAGCGCCAGTGTGTTCTTCTGGATCATTCCCGGGCAAAAAAAGGTGATCGAATCCATCAAGGCCGGCCAGCCGGTAGACCCCATTCATGGCCAGCGCGGCAAACAGCGCAGCGTACACAACACCTACTTCACCCTGCCGGTGTTGTTTGCCATGCTCAGCGGCCACTACAGCTTCACTTACACCCACCCGCAAAACTGGCAGATTTTGATTTTGATGATGTTCGCCGGAGCCGCAATACGCCAATTCTTTGTGATGCGCCACGGCTACAAATTGGGCCGCAATGGCAACCCGCTGGGCTATGCATTGGCGGGTGTCGCGGTGATCGTGGGGGTTATTGTTTGGCTCAAACCAGCACCACCCGCAGTGGTGGCGGCAGTTGGCAGCCCTGCTACAGCGCCCGTAAACGCTACTCATTCAGTAGCGGACAGTGGAACATCTGTATCTACAAAACCCACATCTGAGTATGAACAAGTACGCCAAGTGCTTGACCAGCGTTGCCTGATGTGCCACGGTGCCCAGGTGCAGATGAAGAACGTACGTTTTGACACCCCCGATCAGGTCAAGCTGCATGCGCAAAACATTTACCAGCAGGCCGTGGTGACCAAGGTGATGCCGATGAACAATTCGACCGGTATCACCGACGCCGAGCGCCTGGTGCTCAAGCAGTGGTTTGAGCGCGGGGCTAAAACGCAGTAGGTGAAGGGCCAACGTGGCCCAACCACAATCCCGCCTTTGCCACTGACGGTGTTTACCTGCGGTGGACAAGACAGGCGTTATGGCAAACAAGTCAGCAGTGGCCCGGCCATCCTAATTCTGCGGCGCATCCCTTCGTTCGGAAACGAAAAGGACGCGCCTAGACAGCGTTTAAAGCGTTGAGACTGACGGCGGCGTCGTGCCGTAGTAGGTATGAATGCCCTTGGCCCAGGTTTGATCTGACATGTTGGGCCAGTCGTCCTTGTCAAAACCGGGAGCACTCTCCAGCCGGTCTTTGGAAACATCCAGGGTAAAGCGTTTGTTTTCAGTGTCAAGGACCAGCGCTTCCCAGGGCACGGCAAACAATTTTTCGCCCATGCCCATCACACCGCCGTACGACAACACGGCATAACTGATACGGCCAGCGGGCACGTCCAGCATGATTTCTTTGATGTCACCCAGGTCTTCATCCTGGCGGTTGTACACGTCGTTTCCCACCAGCGTGTCTGCACCCATCAGCCGGGGGCCGGGGCCGTTGCTGTCAGATACCGCATACATACCGTAACTGTCTTGTTCTACATAGTTCATGGAAATTTCCTTTGAGAGTCAATTGATGTGAAAACCTGTATCAGGAATTCGAACGTGCTGCGTTTCCCACGGCATGGCTGGCATCCTTGACAACTTCCTTCGCATCGCCATAAACCTTTTGGGCCTTGCCTTCAACCTTCAGCTTGACGCCTTTGGCCTCTTGCGATTTGCTGTCCACCAACTTGCCTGTGGCTTCTTGCACTTTGCCTGCAATGGTTTTTACCTGGCCCTTGACCTGGTCTTTGTTCATGAGATTTCCTTTTTGGGTGAAGTGGATAAATGCGATCACGAGCCTGATTCAGACTCAAGGCCAGAGTAACCAGGGCTGGTTGTCTGGTCTGTGCGATTGCGTACACACTTATGTGAACGATGCGCAGTGGTCAAAGTTGACGATGACCCTCTATTTCCAGCACCAATGGTGCCTACTGCAGCCAGGCTTGCCAACCCCTACGCTGCGTTGGCTTCATCTTGCGCAATGCGCACAATTTCCTTGGCGATGTCTTCAGGCGACAGCACGAAGTCAATGCAGCCGGTATCGATGGCACTTTCGGGCATGTCCGGCTGGATGGCAGTTTCGGGCTTTTGCGCCATGGTGACGCCACCCACGTCTTTGATGCCGCAAAGCGCAGCCGCACCGTCGCCGTCATATCCCGAGACGATCACCGCTATCAACTTGCTGTCCCAATACGCGGTGAGTGACTTCAAAAAGACCGTGATCACGTCGGGCCAGCCGCGTGGTTTGGATATCGGCTCCAGATGAAACTCGCCATTTTCTACATGCAAATCCCGGTTGGCCGGGATGATAAACACATGGTTGGGCTCAATGACCAGGTTCTGGGAAATCAGCTCGACAGGCATGGGTGTAAAACTCGGCAACACCGCATGCAGTTGTGTGGGCATCAGGGTGATGTGGTTGACGATCACAATCGCCACCCCCATGTCGGCGGGCAGGCATTTCAGAAGGCGGATGTAGGCATCCAGCCCGCCCGCTGAGCCACCCACGCAAACAATCGGGAATTTCTTCATGATTTCATCCGCGCTCGGCTTGTACGGGTCCGGATGCTGCGCGCCACGCAACGGCAATCATCGCGGTGCCCCAGCTCACCGACCCCGTGTTTAGCGCAAACCAAAAAAGGACACGATAGCGAAAAGAATGACAACCAAGCCGACGATGTACACGATGCTGTTCATAAAATGCCTCTTCATTGCAAGTTGAGAAAAATTCAAGGGCCGAATGTCGTTGGAATCAACCTACACCCTTCAGGACTCCATTTCATCTCGCTGAGACTGGGTTGTCTGTGTGCCAGCGAACATGGGTACCCGCCAAGGTCAGGACATCAACCGGGCACACAGGCAACCCAGACCGCTGCCGCACTTGGCGGTGCCGTCGCAGGGCCGGGTCCTGTTGTGCCTGAGCAAGGTAAGCGCTCAGTTGCTGATCACGACGTCGACGCGGCTGCCATTGTTGAGGTTTGGGTCAGTGTAGACATCGCGCTGAATCCTGGAAGCCGGTACGCCAGCATTGCGCAACGTCGTGCCAACGCTATTCAGATAGCGCCGGTCCGGACCGGACAACGTGACTTGTGTGGACGGGTACTGCTGCATATAGTTGGCAACTTCACGGGCTTTTCCACTGTCAGAAGCCAAAATATCGGCACTGTTGCCATTAAAGGTGTAGTTCCAGGATGGTGCCGACATACCCATTGCGCCGGTCGGGCCTCCCATGCCTTGCGCACCCGTCTGGCCAACCATACCTTGCGGCCCGGTCGAACCAGTCGCGCCGGTTCGACCTGTCAGCCCGGCCATTTCGGTATTCCCGGTAGCCCCCGTGTAACCGACCGAGCCAGTCGCACCGGTTGCACCGGTTGCACCCATGGGGCCCGTTGGGCCTTCGCGGGAAGGACCTTCAGCACCCCGGCTTCCCACAACGCCTTGAATGCCCGTCAGGCCGGTTGCACCGATTGGGCCGACAGGACCCGGAATACTGGCCCCTTGCGCGCCGGTTTCGCCGGTCATGCCTTGCGCGCCAGTCGCACCCGTTGCACCGGTTGGGCCTGCGCGCCCAACCACCATGCGTCCTTCAACACCCGTAGCGCCAACCGGACCCTGCATGCCTTGAGCGCCGGTCGCGCCAGTGGCGCCGGTTGGTCCAATCAACGCCACACCGCTTGGGCCGGTTTCGCCGGTGTTTCCCTGCGCGCCAGTGGCACCGGTGGCACCCGTTGCGCCGGGGGGGCCGACATAACTGATCACTGCCGGTTGGTAGTCATTGCTGGCGACGTAAGGTTGGCGGCTGCTGCAGCCTACGCCGACAACGGCAACCAACGCCAACGAAAGCGTATTCCTGACCATTGCTGTTTTCATGGAATTTCCTTTGGATAAGTAAAGTATTTGCGCACGCCATCACCAGTGGTATTGCAATCGTGAGTGCGCGTAACGTTGCAGCAACCACAGTACGACGCAGGGGAAACGTGGTCTGTTCGACAGCACACAGACCTCGGTGCGCAAGCCGCGCAGGCCTGTAGGCGGGCGCCGCAATTTACGCGGGAAGTTCGGCTAAGGACTGGTCCGGCGTGCCAGCTTTTTCAGTGGCCTGAT